>JAFMRP010000766.1 GCA_017354095.1 Ktedonobacteraceae bacterium | reverse complement strand
TCTGGATGTACGAACCGGCGTGGCCAAAACCGGCGTGGTGGGTCTGCTACGCGGTGAGGTCGTTACGAGTGACGCAAGGACACTCGCCATTCGTGCCGATATGGATGCTCTGCCCATTCATGAGATGAATGAGATCGAGTACCGCTCACAAGTCAATGGCAAGATGCATGCTTGTGGTCACGATGGGCATACCGCTATCCTGTTGGCGGTGGCTGCTGTTTTGAGCAAACGTCGCCAGGAGTTGAAGGGCAACGTGACGTTTCTTTTCCAGCCTGCGGAAGAGACGTTGGGAGATGCGAAGGGAGGAGCACAACGTATGGTGGAGGAAGGGATTATGGAGGGGGTGGATGGCATCATCGGTCTACACTTGATGAGCACGCATCCCGTTGGTCGCGTGGGAGTACGCGCCGGTTCGGTCTTCGCGAGTGCTGATGAGTTTCTTTTAACGGTGAAAGGCAGAGGAGGCCACGCAGCCATGCCCGAGGAAGCAGTGGATCCCATTGTGATCGCGGCCTATATGACGACGGCACTACAAACGCTGATCAGTCGCGAAACCTCCCCCTTTCGCCCAGCAGTGATAACGATTGGAGCCATCAAGGCGGGCACGGCGTTTAACATCATTCCCGAAACAGCGCTGATGCAGGGCACCATGCGCGCCTTTACTCCCGAGCACCGGGCCTCCCTCCTGCGCCGCATCGAGGAGTTGGCCAATGGGGTCGCGACGGCAATGGGCGGTTCTTGTTCTATCGAGGTAGGGCCTGGTTGCCCACCATGCATCAACGATAAAGCAATTGCAGCTCTCGTGCGCGATGTGGCTATCGCTGCGGTTGGCGCAGCCAAGGTGGATGAGGGTGAGGAGGTGATGACGACGGGAGGCGACGATATGGCTTACTTCCTGCAGGAGACTCCTGGGTGTTACTTCATCGTGGGGGCTGGCAATCAGGAGAAGGAGGCGAGCTATCCTCACCATCACCCACACTTCACTATTGATGAGGATGCACTAGCGGTCGGTGTGGAGGTGCTGTCTCGCGCAGCACTGGACTTTCTGGGGGAATGATGTAGCCCACCACCACGAGCGATGCGCAAACAACCTCATCTGTCGGAGAAATCATCAAGCATGATGGTACCACACCCTGAGCCTCTCCTCTGAGCGCAAACGAGCTAGTCGATGCTCAGGATCGTAGACACTTTTACCCCACCAGGCGTGGATACCACCACCACATCGCCAATTATATGACCCAGCAGCGCTTTCCCCACAGGGGACTCATGAGAGAGGAGGCCGGCGCTGGGTTTGGCCTCATATGCCCCCACTAACGTGTAGCGATAGTCACGTGCATCAGCAGTTCGCACCTGGACGACGGAGCCAAGAGCGACCGCTCCCGTAGATGGCTTGCTGATTGGTTTCGCCGAAGCCAGAAGCTGTTCCAATTCCCGAATGCGGCCCTCCAGACGCACCTGCTCGTTTTTGGCGTCCTCGCAGGCGGCATGGTCGATCACATCGCCCGCTTCTTTGGCCTCCTGAAGGGAGTGTGCCACTTCCGCTCGTTTCACTGTGCGCAGAAAGGTCAGTTGCGCAAGGGCATGTTGTCATCCGTTGTCAGTGAGAAAAACATCCGATGTCATTCTCTTCATGATCCCCTTCTTGATGGTTCGGTGCATGTCCGATCGGACGCTCCGTATGCCGCTTTTCCACAGTTCGGCCCGACATCACAGGCATGCGGCGCCCCAACGCTCTCCTCGTTGGGGCTACGCTTCGTCAAGCGATCCCAGCAACACAGATGCTTTCACCGGGGATCTCTACCCTTCCATCGGTCGTGGCATAGCGTCGTGCAGCCTCTGTAATCTCCTGCCAAATCTGCGACTGCTGTTCGGCACTCAGATGAGCAATCATGGCTGTGATGGGAGGCGCAATCTCTCGTTGAAAGCGTGTGTAGTCTTCTGCCGTAGCAAATTCCCAGACGATGGTGATGCATTCACTGCGCACATTGCTGAAACCCGCCTGCTCCAAAGATTGAGTGAGTGCAAGGGGCTCAGCAAGGCGAAAGGGACCGGGCGTGTCCGGCGAAGATGGCGGAACCGGTACATGCTGACTCACGACACGGAAAGCCAGACTGGCAACAGCAGCTTTCTCTGGTGTGCTCCATACGGCTGCCGCCAGCCGTCCACCTTCCTTCAAGCATTGCCGTATACCACGAAGAGTCGGGACGAGATTGGGCAGAAACATCAGTCCCCAGCGCGAGAGTGCCGCATCGAAGGACTGCTGTGGCAGATCCAGTTGCTCTGCATCACTGAGAACAAAGGTGATGTTCTCTCTTCCATGCGCTACGGCTCGCTCCCGGGCAATCGCCACCATCGCGTCCGCAAAATCAAGCGCAATGACCTCCCCTGCTGGCCCCACACGATGCGCCGCCGTCATGGCCGGTTCGCCAATGCCGGTGGCAATGTCAAGAACCCGCTGACCAGTTGTAATCTCAGCCATGCTGACCAGGTGATCGGAGACTGCTTGCCCTGCTCGTTCAAATGTTTCCCACCATCTCCGCCAGCCAGTAGCGACGTTGTCCCATCCCTGGCGTTGAGCGATTTTGTAGTGATTTGGGTCGAATGGGATGTTCTTCACCGTTCCTTCTCCTGCTAAACTAGGTAGATTTTCTACCAATATCAATATGCTAAAATAGTAAGAAAATCTACCTAATTTGTCAAGGGTCTGGAGGAAGAAAAATACATGCCCGAGAATCAGCAAAATAGCTTGCTTGGCCTGCATATGAATAGGGTCTTGCAGGCCATTCTCGATCGTATCCTCTCCTCTCTGCATCAAGCTGGCTTTGAAGATATTCGACCTGCTCATCTCTCGATCTTCAGAAATCTCGTTCCCCATGGACTCCACATCAGCGAGCTGGCCAACCGTGCGGGCATCACCAAAGCTTCGGTCATTTATCTGGTGAATGATCTGCAAGAGCGCGGCTATGTGGAACGCAGCTCTGATGCTCGCGATGGCCGTGCCACCCTCGTCCAGTTCAGTGAGCGCGGCTGGGCGACGTATGAGGTGGCATCAGCAGCTGTCAGGGAGCTTCGGGAAGCATGGGCCAGTATCATCGGTCAGGACGAGATGGACGCCTTTCTTACGACGCTTGCCCGTCTGGCAAGCCTCTCGTCCTCGAGAGAGGAAGGGGCCACGACATCAAAATCTCGTCCTGCTCGTTTACGTGGGAGACGTCATACCGGCTTATAAAAGCAGGAGAGTAATGGGCGCACGGCGAGATGGGGAGCGGTTTGATCTGTCGGTCAATGGTTAAGCTGCTCATGCGCGAAGCATGAGCAGCTCATACCATCTCCGGATGATGACAGATCAAACCCATTGCTGAGTTAATAGTTGGCTCCGAGCCGAAAAGAATTCCCCAGAAGAAGACTGCTTATCTGGAGAATATCATGCCCAAATATGTCCACATCGTTGCCCGCCTCAGTCCCGACGAACTGGAACAGCGATACCGCAAAGCGGATGATCCTGTCGAACGCAGCCACTTCCAGATGATCTGGCTCCTGGCTTGTGGCAAGAACATCAAGGAGGTCGCCGAAGTCACAGGCTACTGTGCTAATTGG
>JAFMRP010000765.1 GCA_017354095.1 Ktedonobacteraceae bacterium | reverse complement strand
TACCGCCGATCATTCAACTCTCTGCTTACTATACTCCCACACGCGATTTTCGCCGCTATTGGAATTCGATCGGTATGCTGGCCGTGGGCCTGGTGCTCGCGAGTATGCTGGCCGTAGCGGTCGTTGCTCATCAGATTATCCCGGGAATGCCCTGGGCAGCCGCTTTTGCTCTGGGGGCGATCGTCGCGCCTCCCGATGCCGTGGCCGCAAGCAGCATCGCGCGCCGCCTGCGCTTGCCTCGCAATATCGTCACCGTGCTGGAAGGGGAAAGTTTGCTCAACGACGCCACTGCCCTGGTCGCTTACCGAACCGCCGTGATGGCCACAGTGACGGGTATCTTCTCTTTTTGGGAAGCGGGAGGACAGTTTCTTCTGGCAAGCCTTGGTGGTGTGGTCGTCGGGCTGGTTGTTTGCGTGGTGATCGTACCGGTCTTCCGGCGTCTGACTACGCATATCCCGGTCTATCTGGCTCTCACCTTTATCTCGGGGTTTGGCGCGTACCTGATTGCCGATACGCTGCACGTGTCGGGCGTGCTGGCAGTGATTACCCTGGGCATTCTTTACAACCAGCCGCGCTTTAACACCATGACATCTGAATTGCGCATCCAGGGAACAGCGGTTTGGGAAATCGTGGTCTTCCTTCTGAATGGGCTGATCTTTATTCTGATCGGTTTGCAACTCCGCAGCGTCGTGGAGCGATTACCGGGCGAGTCGCTGGCACCCGCGCTGGGATACGCGGCGCTGATCTGCCTTACCTTGATTGTCGTCCGCCTGGCCTGGATGTATCCGGGCGCGTATATCTCCTGGCGTTTCTCGCGCCGGCATCTGCAGATGCCCCCTCCTCCCTGGCAGCAGGTCACGATTGTAGGCTGGACCGGGATGCGCGGCATCGTCTCGCTGGCCTCGGCTCTGGCTCTGCCGCTGGCCATCGGCGGTGGCGCGCAGTTCCCGCAGCGAGATCTGATCGTCTTTCTCACTTTCTGCGTGATCCTGGTGACACTTGTGCTCCAGGGCCTGAGCTTACCATTGCTGATTCGCTGGCTGCGTGTAGAGGACGATGGCAGCGGGGAACGCGAGAAACATAAGGCCAGGATGAAGGTGGCGCTCACAGCTCAACATCGACTGCATGAGCTCGTTGAAACCGGGCAAATACCTGTGGAGTTCGCCCAGAAGCTCAAACATCACTATGCGTCAAGGGTTCGCCTGCACTCCGCGCGCCACGAGGGAAGAGAAGATAAGGCACAGGAAGAATTGACCGCTCAGTTTGCACAATTGCAACAAGATTTAATAACGGTCGAACTGGAAGCTCTGATTCGCCTGCGCAACCAGGGTGTGATCAATGACGAAGTCTTACGGGAAGTCCAACGCGATCTCGACTTTGAATGGCTGCGCCTGCAGGGCGGCTAAGATTGCTTGTCTCACTCCATTCGAGAAGGATGAGAAGCATGTTGCGCGAGCGATTGTGCCTGCTGCCAGAGGGTCAGGGCGCGTTGAAAGTAGTACTCAGCCTCTGCATACTCTTCCTGTCTGGCATACAGGTCGGCGAGGAAGTGCAGCAGGGGGATCTGAAAGGCCGGATCAATTGACCCGTTTTGCCGCTTTGCGACAATGGGGAGCAGGAGCGCTATGGCTTGCGTGTAGCGTTTCTGTTTCTTATAAAAAAGCGCCAGACCTAGCACGGTGGCGATGACCTCGGGATGATGCGAGCCGAGCACCTGCTCCTGGATCGAGCGGGCGCGTTCGTAGCAGGTCAGGGCCTCGTCGTCCTTGCCCTGTTGCGCGTAGAAGTCGGCCAGGTAGAGCAACGAACGTGTCCATTCCGGGCGCATGGCGCCTGGATAGCTCTCGTAGAGGCGATGTGAGCGCTGAAAAAGCGCGGCTGCCTGTGGGTAGCGCCCCTGGGTTGCCAGATAGCCTGCGAGCTTCATTTGCAGTGCAGCCACCTCGGAAGCGCAGCTTTCGTCCCAGCTTTCCGTGCCTTGCGCTTCCTCCAGGCATTGGAGCATAGTAAACGTGTGAGGCAAGAGTCGCTCACATGCTGTCCACCTGTTAGCGGGAGTGGCAAGGATCGACGCACTGATGAGACGCAGGGCCTGGCGTGCCCAGTATCTGCGGGAGGAAAGATCCAGGCGTTGTCTGAGCACTATCTGCACAAGGCGGTGCATACTCAACGTTTTTGTCTCGGGATTGCGCTGGAGAAGCGCATAGGCCAGCAGGAGCCTCAGCGCGGCATTGAACTGCAACGTGTCGGCGACCACGCCTGCGAGCGGCTGTTCCAGATGTTGAACTCCCTGGCAGATGCACTCCTCAGGAATCTGCTCGGGCGCAAAGAAGCAGCACAGGGTAAGCAGATCAGCAGCGGCTTGATGCTCGCGACTGAGCTGCTCGAAGGCCAGCGTGAAGGTCTGAGTGACAGAAAAGGGATGGTCCGCGCAGCTGTCGCGCGCTTCTAGCAGCACGCTGGGATGGTGTTGCAGAAGGCTGAGAAAATCGGCCAGGTTGCACTGCGTCTCTTCAATATAGGCTCCGGCCTGGTCGAGCGCGAGCGGGAGCCCATCCATCATGGTTGCGATACTATTGGCCAGCGCGAAATTGCAGGCACGATCATCCGAGACGTGAGGGGCAAGATACTGGGTCCGGCGCAGCAACAGCAGCGCGCCCTCCTCAGCCCACATTGGCCGCAGCGGGATCACCGGCACCCGGCCACTGAGAGCCGGATGTCGCGAGGTCAATAAGAGCGAGCCGTTACGGGCCATGATCAGAAAATCCTGGATCAGTGCCGGATCTTCGACGTTGTCAAGGATGAGCAGCCAGCCCCGGTGCTCGCGTAGCCACAGCTTGACCATGGCTACAAGTTGGCCCTGGTTCCGCGTGAACTGCTTCATGTATGGCAACTGCTCCGCAATGGCAGTACAACTTGTGACGAGCGTTTCATGGCTGGAGGAGTTCATCCAGAAGAGCGCACTGTAGTCGTAGGGGTGCCGGTAGGCGTATTCGAGGGCCGTCTGCGTCTTGCCAATGCCGCCAAGCCCGCTGAGCAGGCAGCAAGAGAGGCCGGTCGCGCGTGTTGGATCGTTTTGCAGCCGCGCGTGAATCTCCTGCAACACCTCATCTCTTCCGGTAAAGAAATGATTGCGCTGGTGAGGCACGCACCAGTGCGGGGCCAGCGCGGTGAGGCTGGCTTCGAGGAACTGCAAGGTCTCATCGTCATCTAGCTCCATGCGCTGCGCTATTTCTAAGACCATGCCCCTGGTATCCGGCAGACGGTCTCCGCGCTCCCACAACCCGATGGTATTACGATGCACCTGCAAGCTCTCTGCTAGATGCTGTTGAGATAGGCCCTTCCGCTTGCGAAAAACCTTGAGCAGATCCCCAAAGGATGAAGCATAATGACGTTCCATCTTCCCAGACATTTCTTGTGAGTAAAGAAATAGATGTAGCGGGCATGCACACCCATGCACACGAGAACGGTGCATTCTTTATTGTACCATGTGTGCATTACAACAAGGCTGAGAGGCAAGCACCCATGGATGAGCGTATTCTTACCAGATATCTTGATATACCCCGTATCGATACCCTTGAGGTCTATCGTCAGCACAG
>JAFMRP010000764.1 GCA_017354095.1 Ktedonobacteraceae bacterium | reverse complement strand
ATCATCCCTGAAACGCCGCCAGTCCACCTGCCGGACGAGCCACAGACCATGCCGATGCGGCCTGATTCCTTCTCGCATCCGACCAGGATCACGCGCTTCCAGGCTATTGTGGCAATGGTGTTGCTTGGTATCCTGGTGATGCATGTTTTGAGTACGGGGGCGACTCAGTTTTTGGGTAGTCAAGGCTGGGCCTATGTTCTGGGCGGTCCTGCGAACACAAGCGATCCTAACCTCATTACCAAGCTGAACCAGCAGTTGCAGCAAACACCGCAGGTCACAGCCACGGCACATCAGCAGATTACTCCTCAACAGTATATCAATCTGCTTGTGAGCAACATGACGCTCGATCAGAAGCTCGGTCAGATGATGATTGTCCAGTTTGAGGGGGCTGAGTATTCCCTCGAATTGAGTACCATGATCAACAAGTACAACGTAGGGGCAGTGCTTGTTTTCGCTGCTAATAACAATATCGTCAATGGGCCGCAGTTGAAAGGGCTGATCCAGCAAATGAAGGATAACAGCCGCCCTATTCCGCTGGCAGTCTCTATGGACCAGGAGGGCGGCTATGTCAACCGGCTTTTAAAGATCATTGGTCCCCGACCAGCTGCGGCTACCATCGGCACGACGCACGACCCGCAAAAAGCGTTTGATTCCGGCACGCAGGATGCTCGCGATCTGCAGCAGTTTGGCATTAACGTTAACCTGGCCCCGGTCGTCGATGTTGATACCTCAAGTGTCTCCGAGATGCACCAGGACCTGCGCACTTTTGGCAGCACGCCGGACGTTGTGACCAGCATGGCGGGAGCTTATTTGCGGGGTTTGCAACAGAGTGGGCAGGTTATTGGTACCCTGAAGCATTTTCCGGGCCTGGGAAGCGTGACCATTGATCCGCATGAGGGTATTCCTCATCTGAAACGTTCGCTGGCGGACCTGGAGCGAATCGACTGGGCGCCGTATAAAAAGCTTATTCAACAGGGTAACGTACATGCCATCATGGTTACCCATGAGATCGTCGATGCCGTTGATGCAACTAAACCTGCCTCGATCTCCAAGCAAGTCATCCAGGGTATCCTGCGCGACAAGATGGGCTTCCAGGGAGTCATCATGACCGATAGCCTGACCATGGCCGGAGTCACCGATTTCTACACGCCTTCTGAGGCAGCCGTACTCTCGATAGAGGCGGGGACGGATCTGCTTATGGGTGCCAGCACTCCTAATGAGGTTGCCAATATGATTGATGGTATTAAAAAAGCCATGCAATCTGGCGCAATCAGCCAGCAGCGGATCGACGAGTCGGTAAGCCGTATTCTTATGATGAAATATGCGATGGGTCTGATCAAAGTTCCGCGACAATAAAATAGCTATGTTGTCGCACGTAGCGCGAAGACATTTCTTCGGGGTAATGAGCAGAACAGAGATAGGAGAGGCAGAGACCATGTGGCAGTCCAGTAGTATCGCCAACACAGATCACGCAAAAGCGATGAGAATCGAGCGCATCATCACCATTGTCGTCATCAGCCTTGTGGTTGTTGAAACAGTGCTTGTCGTGATGGCGTTAGTTCCGGCCCAAGTGTGGTCGAGCCTGTTGCCGCAATCAACCACGGCCACGCTTGATGGGCCCTTTCCGCCTGCTGTTGCGCCGATCATCACCGCGCTGCTCTACCTGGCGCCTGGCGTGATTGGGCTTCTCTGTCGCAGCTGGCAGCGTGCCCTTCTCTATGCCACATTGCCTGCCTGGATCGGGCTTGGCCTTTTTCTGGTCGCAGCCACATTCCGTATTGGCATTTTCTACCTGGTTGGACCTGACCATGTTACCACGCATGTCAGCATGCTGGAACTCTTCGCGTTGCTAGGAGGTATGGGCTGGTTAGCACGCACGGTCTTGAAACTGAGCTAAAATAGACATAAGCTAAAAAATACGTTTGTATAGAGAGACATGCAGAAAACACGACTACGTCCGTTGCGACTTGGACCACTAGCACCCGCAGCAGATCCCTCTCCGGGGAATGAGGTGATAGTAGTAGTAGAGGAGGAGACGCAGAGGACGCCTGAACGAGGGAATAAAATATCAGTGATTTCCAATGACCCGAACTCGCCCGTTTCAATAACCCCAGTCCCGGCTGAAACGACGCAGGAAGAAGTGGCGGCGCGCGGCTTGTTGAAGCGCACTCCCAGCAGCTACCTGCTTAACCAGGCTTATGGCTTCTGGTTCTATATTTCTACGTTTTTCCTGACGGTAATTATCACCCGCACAGTCTCAAATGAGGATTATGGTGTCTATGCCGTAGCGATGACTGCGTTCAATACTATCCAGTATATCGTTGCCCTGGGCCTGGAAGATGCTACCACCACCTATGTGCCGCGTATCCTGGCGGAGCACGGTAGCGCGGCAGCGGCTCACCTGATGCGTCGTCTTCTGGCCCTGCGCTTGGTCATTCTGATTGCCAGCCTCATTATTATGCTTTTTGCCATGCCGGTGCTGGCCGGTTTATTTGATCTTGTACCTCTGCCAGAGAGCAGGGATATTGCTACCGGGCTGCGCAACCCGAGACTGCTTGGCCATATTGCTCCCATTGCCATCTACGTGTTGGGCAGCGGTATCGGCAGCCTGCTCACGGCGGTTTGTGCCGCGCTGATGCGTATGCGCATCGTCTTTGTGATAGGCTTTGTGACGCAGGCGCTTTTGCTGGCTCTGGGCTTTGTCGCGCTCAAAGAATGGGGAGTGAATGGCATGCTCTGGCTGCTGGCCATTGGCTCGCTCTTCAACGCGGCAGCTTTTTTCCTCTGGCTCTCCAGGGTTATTTTTGTACGTGGGGCAACATACAAAGCGCCGCTTGGTCCGGTTCTGCGGCTTGGTATCTCTGCCTGGCTTACTAATCTGGCATCTGGAGCGCTCTTAAAGCAGGTCTCGATTATTTTGCTGGGTGTCTTTGCCGTTTCGCTGGTAGAGGTAGGATACTTTAACCTTTCCTTCCAACTGGCTGATGCGGCCAACTATCTGCTGGTAGCTGGCTTTGGTGGTGTGGGTGGAGCCGCGCTGGCGGCTGCGTTTGTGGGTAAAAACTACGAACGGCTGGCGCAATCGTGGCAGACGTTGATCAAGGTTGAGACGCTGCTGGCGGTCACAGGGTTGATCTTCTGCCTCTTTAACGCTCAGACTGTTGTACACGTGCTTTATACCAGCAAGTATGACGCAGTAGGGGGGCTTTTCGCGATCTTCCTTTTCTTCAATATTCTGACGCGCATCGTCGGGACAACCATTCACCAGTTGACGCTCTATGTCACGGGCAAGGCGCGCTGGGTTGTCATTAGCCAGTGGTTGGGTATTGGGGTAGCGTTGGTGGGTGGCATCTTGCTCATCCCTGAATTGGGAGCAGCCGGAGCGCTGATCGCCGATGGTTTTGCCAAAGCTATTACAGGCCTGCTCATGCTCATCGTTGTGTTACGTGAGTTCCCGCGCAGGTATCCGTTGGAACTGCTTAACTTTACGCTGCGGTTTGTGCTGGCCCTGGTATTGGCTGCGCTGCCTGGTCTGCTCTGGCATCCCACCAATCAAGTTCAACTGGTGATATCGGCATTGCTCTTTCTGTTGCTCAGCCTGATTCTGC
>JAFMRP010000125.1 GCA_017354095.1 Ktedonobacteraceae bacterium | reverse complement strand
AGTGCTATTGTATTGTGCTTGAATATATTCCACAACTCTCTTGCATGCAAGACACTCCGACGACAATAATAAATCCTTTACAAACCGAGCAATGGAGCGACGATTGTCTCAAATTGTGGAGCAAACAGGCAAATTGAGGCTTTTTAAGATTGCTTGCTTGTAATATACTAACACGCGAAAAATATCTTAAAAAATCTTTTTACCGAATTCCTTGAAGTGAAAAAGAAAGACAGCATAAGAGGGAGGAGTCAAATCAAAGCAAGTGTAGGATATCTGTCTTGTTCTATTGAAGAACCTGTTTCCGGTCAATAAAATATCAATCTACATGTACCCTTTTCATTTGTCGTGTGTTCACTTTTGGAAAACTTTATGGTCATACCTATTCCAGGAGGTTTCTGGTGGAAGACCATCCAACTTCTTCATCGTCTTTGCAACAGGTCTGGGATAAAACTGCGCAGAAGTTTGCGAAGGTCACCGATAGGTTAGGCACGCCAATCGAAGCTGAGATAATGGAGACGGTTATGGCACTCAATGTGCTGGGTATCTCTACATCGATGTCCTGTGGCGGACATCTCGATGATGACCGAGGTTTTGTCGCTCCGTGGGTCGATATCTGGTGGTCTGACTCCACGGTGATCCAGTTGAGACAACAAGCCCAAGCGAAACGTCAGCAAGCCGACAGCCTACATGAAGAGCTAGAATATTTACACAAAACGCAGGCCCCTCAAGAGGAGCAAGACACCCTTCGGCAGCGGAGAGATGAGTGCTATCACCAGCTACACGAGTTTCGGCGGCAAATCCGAAGCATGCAGTGCCCGGTTCGAGATAGGCTCATTCACTACATCACTCAATTCTATCAAAACCGAAGTCCTGCTGCAACTCCACATCATGAATCAGCAGGAATTTCGTACCACCGAGCTCTCCTATATTGACCGCGAGACAGGAGAAACACGTACCGTTCGTATCCTTGATGAAGGGGCAAAGACAGAAGAGGTATTCGACTAGCAGAGTTATCGCGTTACCCAATACAACGGTCCTCTCTCTCGAAAACAATCCCGCATGCTCAGAGAAGCGCCTGCGGTAGGTTAAATGTGGTTCTCCCCAGTGGCGTGCGTGCCCTTCGGTTGCGGGGCTTTCTAAGTTCCGCTTTTACCCCGCAACCGAACGTAGCGCTGCCCTGTCAATTATCTGCTACGTCCCCCCAAATGGCTTCCGAGCGCAATGGTTCTCTGTGAGCGTTGTATGCTACGCGCATTCGCTATTGCCACTTTTGCCCTTTGCTGGCACGGTATCAAGGTAGACTATGTGTAGAGATGATCATTCTGGAGAGGCAACATTGGCACTCAGGTCTCCAGTACAGCGACAGGGTCACTTGCACCAATCCAATCACTTCCAGAGCGAGATTTTTTCAAAGTCTTCCAACTTGCAGATGTGACTCCGCCTCCGGCCAGTGGCGGAGGATGGTCACAATCGGAAATATCCTCATCATTTTAAGGTTCTCTTACGCCGATGAGAAAAAGTCTGTGTCTCTACGATGCATATCGATATCCCTTCATCAGGGATTGGAGAGTATCAAGCGGGAGGGCATGCGCGGTGTGTCCTGCGTAACCCGTCATGGTCTCGGCGGAGGTCAGAGCGTTCAAGATGGCTTCCTCGACCGCTTCGGCGGTTGCCTCGAAGAACAGCCCCAACTGATCGTGGGGGAGCATCTTCAGATCATATAAAGCCGAAGCGTTCAGAGGGAGATGATTGCCCGTCGAGAAAGCCAGGAAGAGATCGCCGCTCCCATTATCGCCGATGCCACCAACACGTGCCAGGCCAGTGGTGGCACGCCGGGCTAGTCGTTGACACTGGACGGGTAATAAGGGAGCATCGGTCGCTATGACGACGATAATCGAGCTTCCCCCCATGAGCGGTCCTCCCTTGGGACTGGGAACCTGCTCATAGCCAAGCATACGCCCGATGGGGACTCCATCCACGCGCAGCAAATGCCGTGCTCCATAGTTGCTTTGCACCAGCGCCCCCACGGTGTAGCGACCGCCAGGGCAGTCCACGATCCGCGAAGCTGTGCCGATTCCACCTTTGAACTCGTGACAGATCATGCCTGTGCCCCCTCCGACGTTCCCTTCCGCTACGAATCCGCTCGTTGCTGACGCCAGCGCGGCGAAGACATGCTCTTTACGGACATGAAAGGCGTTGATATCGCTGAGCCAGCCATCCCAGGTTTCGGCGGCCACTGGCAACGAACCCGACCACGAGGCAACCGCCGCCGCTGTCAGGCCAATGCGCTCTGGAGACGCAACCGCGTAGGCGGCAAGAGCATCGCGCACTGATCCGACATCATTGGTATTGGTGATACCGATGGGGGTATGGATCACACCCGCTTCCTCGATCCAGGGAAGGCCCGTCATTTCGCCGCACCCATTGAAGCGAAAATAGCCCGCAAAGGCATGGTCTCCCCAGATGGCGCCGTCGCGGGGAACGATGACGGTCACGCCTGTACGAGCAATGTGTGGATGTTCCTCCATGATGGTCGTGTGTCCCACCAGAACGCCTGGGACGTCAGTAATCGCATTGTAGATTCCTGTAGGCAGAACACCAATCGAAATGCCAAGATCGCGTAAACGTGCTCGTTCCATGGTGTATGTTGCTCCTTTGTTTGTGCTCCAAGTGTCTTCACTCCATCGTGCTGGCCCATTTGAGCGCCAGGAACGATCAGAGAGACGTCTGCTTGGATGGTGAGGCAAGATCAGAAACGCTTTCTCAGAGAGGCTACGAATACTGCATGCTCGATCATCGCTGTCTCTTGGTCTTCCTGAACAACCAGTCGTAAGGCTGGTCCCTTCTTAACGGAATGAAACAGCTCGTCATTTGGTTTCACAACTGCAGAAACATATCGATCTGGAAGTTTGGCTCCCTTTTTGAGCGATTCGCGAGGGCGGAGAGGATTAGGGATAGAACTACAAAATGTCCCAAGATCATCAGCTATAAATTCTGCATAAGGGGTAAACTGTTTCACATCACCGAATGCATGGTTAGCTCCGAACACAACTATGTGCGCACGTCTTTTTGACCAGACTTCCTGCTCTGATCGCGCTACGAGAATACGAAGACCCTCTTTAGGAAGACCTTCTCCACTTACATCGAACAAATGTCCCTCAGGAAATTCTTGCTGGTAGTCTGGCCAATTATGCACATAGGGGGTTTCTAGGTCACCGATGAATGTGACGACCAACCCTGTCTCAGTAGCAATGCGAAGAACGCTTTTGTATCGATCGAGAACGTCGTCCACGGCTCTATACAAATCGCGACGCAGTGATTCTAAATCAAGCATAATTTGCCTCTCTTCTTATATTTAGTATTCACACTAAGCTTGGTATTCACACTAAGCTTAGGTTATACACCCAGATTTTAGAAAAGACAAGTTCCACCATCATGCCTGGAAAAGACTGTGTCTCAGCGCCCTTCCAATGACGGTTCGGAGCCAAAATTTGAGAATGCATTCCGTCCATTTCATTGGAAAAATCAATGCTGAACTTCTTTTTGGGGTTTACACCTCTCTCTCCCGTTTCTACGGGAAAATGATATACTATGAAGTAGGCATTTTTTGTCGGAGTAGAGTGTTTTTATTATGGCAATGTATCAGAACCCAGTCAGCATGTTTCTCGCTTATGCTCAGAGGGATAAGCGGCTGCTGGAGAGACCGGACCGTAACATGGTGCACGTAGTTGGGCCATTCAAGCAGGCCAACCCTCTTGAACTTCCCTTGATCGCTTCTTACACTGGTCATAGACCGCACGTGGTCCGGCGAGAACCATGTGCTCTGACACTGTTTCTGTGTAGGAGAAAGATCATATGCTCATCGTGAACGACGAACAGCGCCTTCGGGCTGGAATTCCGAGTCTCTCGAAGCGGTGCCCCTACTGTCGCAAAGCCCTGAGAGCCTATCCGCTCATTCTCTCAGATGATGCCGGGTTTGCTGTCTACCATGCCGCTTGCGCTGCTGCGCTCGCGATTGAGATTCAAGTAGACCTCTACACGTTCTTTTGCCCACCTGCCTCGTATCGCCAGCTCTTTGTGCTCGATGTGATCCAGGAAGCGGGCACGTGCCAGGAGGATCGATGCAGTCCACCGACCTAGAAGAGATCAAGGCAGCGCTGTGGGAGCAAGCGTATCATCCCTGCACCCGGGTGAAATGGGGCGTGGCACAAGTGATGGCGGTACGAAAAAGCCGTGGACAATTGCGGGTCCTGCTGCGAGGGCAGAGGCGGTGGTATCCGGTGGATGCGGTGACCATTGAACGACCCAGGCGTTGCCCAACGGGCGGCTGTGACCTCGAAGACGATGGGGAATGAATGCGGAAATGGGAATGGATCAGGGAAGATGGTATGCTTGATGTTGCGAGCATCCTCTATACTATGAGAGTGGAGAGACCGAACGTACACCGCTGAAGGTGAGGAGTTTCCTCGCGTACCAAGAAGGCCCTCGTTTGGGAGGCCTTTCACGCTCGTCGCATCGAGCTGACGCATCCTCCACCAGCAGTGGAAGGGAACCGGTCTCCTGGCAATCATGCTATCGTCCGTTGGAGGGTGGAGGACATCCGTTTTTCCTGGTACCTTCACGTGGAGCACAGAGGAGCGGGAGCCTGTCCCTCAAGAGATCGCCTGGAAGAGCGCTGTTCTCCTATCCCCTGGTCCATTGAAGAGGCACCAGCATGGCATCATCGAACCAGAACCCTCAGCAAGCAAACAACAGCCCCTTTTCCCCTAGAGAGGCCACCGCTGACGCTCGTTTTCTCGCGGTCATGCAGGAAAGCGCAGATGTGTTTTGGATTCTCACTCCCATGGGGGAGATGCACGATGTCTCCCCTAGTTGGCACAACTTCACCGGGCAACGGGAGAGCGACAGTCGCGGGAGAGGATGGTTGGATCTCTTCCATCCTGCGGAGCAGCCGTGCGTTCAAGAAACACTGATCCAAACCGTCGCCTCTGGGCGAACCCATGAACGCACGTGCTCTCTTCGCCGATATGACGGCATCTATCGCCTGATCCATGTGCGTCTGATCCCTGTGCGCAAGCCGCCCTGGGCGATTGCAGAGATCGTTGCTTGCGGCAGGGATATCACAACGCAGGAACTGGCCAGGCAGATGAGTGAAGCGCAGATGCAGCTTGCCGTCAAGGCTTCTGGTGTGGGCATCTGGGATTGGAATCTCATGACCAAATACATTGAGTGCACGGATCAGATGGCCACACAGCTGGGTCTGTTCCCTCAGACGTCCGCGAGTTATGAACGTTTCCTCGCATGCTTGTATCCTGATGATCGAGAGCGCGTCCAGCATGCCCATCAACGTGCCCTGGCTGAGAAGACGGAATATCATATAGAGTACCGCACGATCTGGCCTGATGGGAGTACCCACTGGCTGATCGTCAGCGGACATTGCATCGATGATCTGCACGGCAAGCCGATTCATCTGTTGGGGGCCTCCATGGATATTACCGCGTTGAAACAGGCGCAAGAGGCCTTATGGGAGAGAGAGTCCCGATGGTTTCGTCATATCGTGAAGTCCAATATCGTCGGGATCATGCTGTTTGACCTGGAAGGAACCGTCCTTGAGGCCAACGATGCCTTTCTCTCATTGGTCGGCTATACTCAAGAAGACATAGGAGCGGGACGGGTGCAGTGGACGACGATGACTCCCTCGGAATATCGGACTCAGGATGCCCAGGCAATCGAGGAACTGTGCACCACTGGGATGGCTCAACCGACGGAAAAAGAGTATATCGCCAAAGATGGCAAGCGTGTACCAGTTCTGACTGGGGCAACGCTGTTGAGTCGAGCAGGTACCCCTCCCTTGGCCATCAGTTTTGTCTTAGATCTGACCACTCGTAAAGAAGTGGAACGGCAAAAAGATATCTTCCTTGGCATGACGAGTCATGAGTTGAAAACACCGTTGACTGCTCTGAGAGGAACCCTTCAACTTGTCCAACGGCGTCTGAAACGCATCGCCACGACAGACGGTGCTTCCCCGGAGTGGCGCGCGGGCGTCCTGACGCTCAAGAAGCATCTGGAGAATGGCATACGTCAAATTGATGTACAAACCCGCTTGATCAACGATCTCCTGGACATCTCGCGCATCACGGCCAAGACCTTGAAGCTCTCGTTGCAGCGCTGTGAGCTTGGCAGCATCGTGCGCGAAACCGTCGAGGATGTGCGTGTGACGGTGCCCGAACGCTCTCTCGTGCTCGATGTGCCAGAGGACATCGCGGTCCATGTGCTGGCTGACCGAGATCGCATCAGTCAGGTGGTGACCAACTATGTGACCAATGCACTGCGCTATTCAAGTCCCGACCACCCCGTGCAGGTCGGGCTCACCGTTGAGGAAGGCATGGCTCGTGTCTGGGTACGTGACCGGGGACCGGGCCTCTCGGAGGAAGCGCAGCAAGAGATCTGGCAGTGTTTTCACCAGGTGAAAGATATCCCTGTACAGAGCGGTTCGGGGAAAGGGCTCGGCCTGGGCCTGTACATCTGTCAGACACTGATCGCGCAACATCAGGGAGAGGTAGGAGTAGAGAGCGCCCCTGGGAAAGGCTCGACGTTCTGGTTTACCTTGCCAGTCGTCTCGTCTCGTGAGAGCGTGCCGTGAGCCGATCGATCCACACGTGTTATCACTCCCCATATGCCATCACCATGGACACCTCCTACCAGAAGGAAGCAGGCCAGATATGGAGCGGTTTGTCTCGGGACGTGCGTACCAGCGCTCACATTCCAGGGCATTCATGGTGTCAAGAGCGGAAGAGATGGTCCGCATCGCCTGTCTCTTCCGCTCCTCCTTCCTGTCACGAAAGCGCCTGCCGAGGTGGATCGGTGTCCATCTCAGGGAACCGGAGTTGGATGATCCCATCAGGCATGCGCCGTTTCGGATGTTTTTGCCGTTCGGGTTGACGCAACGCCAGAATCCACTCGGCATCACTGCTTTGCCACAGGTGGAGTTGGGGGCTGCGGAAATGCGTCTCCATGCGACGAGCGCTCTTGACCGCTTCGATCCGTTTGTGATCGGCTGAGAGGCTCAACGCATACTCGGAGAGCGCGGTGGCTTGGAATGCAATCTTGAGCGTTCCTTCATACATCCAGACCGAAACCTCCGAGCCAGCAAGGCCGTCTTCGCCAAAAAACTTCCAGTGGTTGAAGCGAACATATCCCCGCTTGTCGAGCCTTCGGGTCCATTGTGTGGCATCCAGCACGCGGGAGAGCACGGATTCGGGGTAGGTGCGCCCCAACACCCCACGCAGTACCGCTTCGGGGCTCCGGCGTCCATCCTGGCGCTCACGATGCGCGTAATCAGGGTTTCAGGCCACTCGACGTTTTTGCACATCTGGAATGGGACGCGCCACTGCATTGATCTGCACTGAAAACTGCAAACGACGCCCATTAGGTAAGCGTGGTGCGGCGGCATTGACTCGTTCACAAAGCGCTTCCAGATCATGATTGTATCGCTTGTCATTGAAAGGCCGGAGCGATACCTCCACGGCGTCCTGTCCCTGGGTAACCAGCCCTGGCAGATGGAAAAAGGGAGCTAAGCGTTTCCAGGTCGCGTGGGAATACGATTCTGGAAAATAGTGATCCCTGGTCCACATCACCAGGTTTACCAAGGCCACCTTGAAGACGGTCATAATCTGGTCCTTCTGGTTGTCTAACTCATACATCACTCGCTCATGTGCTTTAAGGTCTTCTAACGCACGTAATAACTGGCGTTGTTCCTGGCAATAGCGTTCACACTTGCGATGTTCTTGATTGCTCGTCTCATAGGCTTTCCATTGCCGTTGTTGATACTCCTCAATTTCGGCGTCGGCTACTGCCTTCTCTTCTTTGATCGTTTTCCGCAAGCGCCAGTCCTCCATCCCCTGTTGCTCCAACTCAATCTGGTGGTTGTTGAGAAGACGGTACAGTTCCTTAGCTCGCTCTTTGGTCAGTTGACAGCGCTTGGTGTATAGCTTACTGGCGTTGTGAGAGCAAATGAAGAGAACTGAATGCTGTGCGGCAATAGGTGCAACAAATGAGGCTCGCGTTCAGTTCTCTTCACCACTCCTCAATCACAGATGATGTTTGGGCGTGATAGGGGGAGAATCCTTTTTTCCCAACTTCAATCGTTATTCATGCTTGCTCCATTGTTTTCCAGCATCGCGAGATTCGCGTATCCTTCCTGGATCATGTTTTCCCAAGCATGGGCAAGATCAAGGTGGTAGTAATCGCTGAGATTCACCAGCATGAACAACAGCCGGGTAATGTCGAGCGCGATATGAGCAGTTTCCGGCGGTGCTGCTGCTATCCCTTCAACAGTTAAGACGCTGTGCGCCAGGGTACCAGATTCACCAACCACATCTGCCATGAGAGCGCTTGGGTCCCATGGCCCGAGGACTTCAGGTGCATAGAGGCGGCTTGATACCTCCTGGGTATCAGTGATGATCTTCTCAAGTTTCATATGATCGTATAAGCGTGTAATGACGCTCAATCCTTTCTCAAGAGAGTGAAGCACTTCTGCGCGCTCTTGGCATCAGCGTGCCTTTTGCTGGCGTGCCCTGGCTACCCTGTCACGGACTGTTTGGACGAATGCATCATCGCCCAGCCTTGCGCGTGTCGGCGGAATCCATTCATCCCAGGCTTTTTCAAGGTCAATGTGGTAGTGATTGCTGATAGCAATCAGCAAGAAGAGCACGTCAGCAACATCATGTGCGAGGCGAGGCGAACGGGCAGGGTGTGCCGGGCGCCTCCCCTCGGTGACCAGGGTACTTTCGGCAAGAACGCCGATGACTCTACTCAATTCCACGACGAGCGTACTTGGATCCCCAAATACGTGCGGCCCGAGCACTTTATGAATGCGCTGTGTGAAATCCTGGGTATCGTTCACTATTTTCTCGAGTTCCATCTGCTCGCTGGAGCACAACGTGTGCTCCACTCCTTTCTGAGGAATGCTGCACATGCAGCGACATCGAATCTCGTCTTTTTCAACCTTCGTACCATGAGTATGTCGGTCAAAGAAGACTTACGTCCCATTTGGTGCAGATCTGAGTGCCACCGGATGAATGCGTAAGGGGACGGAAACACTTTCTGCGAGTTGTTGCGGAGTGATCTGAAACCGGGAGAAAAATTCATGGTATTTTTCCACATAGGCAGGAACCTGGTCTACAGGGGGATCATCCGAACTCAACGACGCCTTCCCTGTGATGACAATGACCTCTCTTCCGCCACTTGCTTCCAGATGCAGCGAGACGTTGGGGTTCTGCTGAATATGTGCCAGACGTTTCGCATTCGCTCG
>JAFMRP010000763.1 GCA_017354095.1 Ktedonobacteraceae bacterium | reverse complement strand
GACGACTCCATTGCTGTAAGGTATAGTCAGAGCCGCCTGGACCGAAGGCTTGTCTCGCTCAATCCCTTTCCCAAAACGGATCAGTTCGGGGATGTGCGACTTCCCGATCTGGTCGAGCCAACTTTCTCACTGTTCTCCCTTCTGGTTATGAACCATATCGAGAAAGGTCTGAACTAACTCATATGCTGTTTCAAGGGAGGGATGAACACGTTTGAGAAAGGCCAGTTGCTCTTTTTCCGTGGCCTTGAGTTTCTCGGGAGTGCGCATGTAGAGCCAAACCGCCTGCTTCGCCTGGCACTCGTCAAATGGTCCTGGGGGAGGGGCTGTCTTGCGTGGTCGATGTTTTCTGGGACTAGGAGCGTCTTTATCTGTTCGGGGGGAACGCCACCGACCCAGATAGCGATGAACCGCACGCTCAGAGCCAGTATAGCCCTTTTCCAGAAGCTCCTGGTACAGCTTTACCCCTCGTTGCTCTCCTTCCTCCCATCGCCTCCGCAGATACGAAGCGTAGGTGTCCAGTGGACTGGGACGCCTGCGCCTGGGACTCGTTTTGATCCCTTCGGCTAACCATTGTCGAACACTGCGAGCAGAAAGACCGACACGTGCGGCTATGTCATTGGAAGAGAGTCCCTGCGATGCAAGTTGGAGAATTTGTTGATATCGATCCAGGCGTTCTGCCTGATGGGTTTCTCTGATCTGGTCCCGAGCTGTTTTACGCGCTTGTCGTGTCACCCTTCGTTCGTCTCGTGCTTGTTCACCCGCTTCCCGCTCTTCCCAGCGAGCTTCTTCGAGAGGATCTTCCTCCCTTGGCGGCGCTTGCTTGGCAGAGGTTTGGCGGATTTGAGACCGCATGCGTGCTAAAAAAGTGACGACATGCTCACTCAGGTTTTTCATCAGATGCCAGCGGTCACAGACCTGAGTCGCTTGGGGAGCACCGAGAGTAGCCGCCGTAGCGTAATCAGAGGCGCGATCCCGGCTGATGAGGTCGATCTCAGGGTGGGCTGCAAGCCAAGCTGAGACGGTCTCAACAGTACGGTCAGGCAAAACATCGATCAGGCGATGGGTCTCCAGATTCACGATGATCGTGCCGTAGGTGCGGCCACGACGAAAGGCAAAATCATCCAGGCCGATCTTGGTGAATGACGAGAGGCGGGTGCTAGAGAGGCGGCCTTCTGGCAGCGGAAAAGGGTCGAAGGGGACCCCTTCATTCCTAAGTGCGGAGCCAGGCGTGAACCCGCTTCAGCGCAGGTGGCAAAACGCAAGACACGCAGTGCTTCTCGAAGCCGATTCGTCATCTGCGCCCACGGCTGAACCAGCGGAGGCAAGCCTTTCGATAAAAATGCGGCGAGCGCAGAGAGCATTGCGGCAGAAGAAGCGGCGTACTCTCAGTTTCAGGATGACGAGTTGGCCGACTTCGGGAAGGTCGGCAACAGTTCGCTGGTAATGGCTGTGTATGGCTTCTGAAGCAGTCGCGCACAAAGGACAACGAGCAAGAGAAGCAGCGGATCTGACCGAAACGACGACCTGCTGGTCCTCCCGACCGACTTGCTCAATCACCAAGCCATCGCTCAAGGAGAGTAAGAGAAACCCTTCCATCTGATACCTCATCCTTGTGGAGAAAGAAGTGAGCACTATGGTTTCTTTCCTTCACAATGAGTATATCAGGATTTTTCGCGTCAAGCAGACAGACGATATTCATCAAAGTGGACGGAGTTCCATAAACCCGCCGAAAGGGGGGGATATCCGGCTCTTCCCACGCGATGCGCAACGAGCTAACAGCAAGCGAGCAGCACAACAGAAAAAGAGAACTCTCATGAGAGGGAAACACATCCTACTCTCAGAAGGAGGTCTCTCTCGATATGATACCGAACCAGTGCATAGAGGTTCAAACCTCTCCTCTTGAGCGTCCCTCTGTTCCTCCATGGTTCGCCGAAGTTGCTATCCTCTCCCAGCACCTCGCCACAAAAGGGCTTCTGGAGACCTTTACACACCAGATCCGCTTGGTGCGCGGCCACTTCGGCACCTATGAGCCGATTGATTTTCTTGTGCTTCTCATCGGCTATGCTATCAGTGGAGAAAGGACACTGGCGGACTTCTTTGAGCGCTTAGCTCCCTTTGGAGCAGCGTTCATGGCGCTCTTTGGGCGTGCCAACCTTCCCCATCGCTCTAGCTTGAGCCGCTTCCTCGTCGACGTGGATCGCCCTTGCTTAGAAGCCTTTCGCACGCTTTTCGAGCAGTTCAGCTTCCCAGAAGGATGGACGAAGGATTCCATTGGCGGCATCTGGGATCGGCAAGGTCGCCGTTACATCGTCTTTGATGTTGATGCGACGCGCCAAGCGGCACGACAACGTTCTTTACCGTGCGATCCCACCCTGCCTCTCGCCAAGCGTCGCCTTGATGCCGTCTGTGCGCCGGGTGACATCGGACGCAAGCGGGGTGAGGTGGTCCGCACACGTACGACAGCCCTTCAGATGCACACTCGTCAATGGGTGAGCACCTATGCAGGGAAAGGCAATGGCGACTATCAGGGGGAACTGGCACGAGCGCTGCTTGCCATCGCAACTTACTTGAAGCACTTTGCTCTCACCCCACAAGCGGCTCTCGTTCGTCTCGATGGGCAATATGGCGATGCAGTGGTGATGGCTCAACTCATGGAAGCAGGCGTCTACTGGGTCACACGAGGGCGAACATATAGGATGCTCGAACATCCTCAACTCCGGCGCGTCCTCACCCATCCTCCCAGTGCGCGGGTCACTGCTCTCAATACCGGTAAAGCGTTTGAGTTGTTTGATGGAGGTTGGCTTCACCTCGACCAGGATGAGGGGGCACCTAAAGTACGAGTGATTGTTGCTCGCCACGCTGCCCCACCATCTGGCAAAAAAGTTACGGTCGGCAAGCAGGTAGGGGAATGGGTGTACGAACTCTTCATGACAACTCTGCCTGTCGATGGGTTCCTGGTTGAGGATGCTTGGGACTTGTATCAAGGTCGTGGAGCTTTTGAAGCGGTGCTTTCCGACGAAGATGTGGAGATCGATCCTGACCGCTGGTGCTCGTACACCGAGTGTGGACAGGAACTCTGACAAATTGCGTGCCAGTGGGTATGGAATCTGCGCCTCACGCTTGGGAGGAGCATGCAGGGAGATGAGTTACGTGAAATCGAATGGGCACCTCCCAAAGAAGCGATACTGCTCTTGCCTGATCCAGACCCTACCCCAGAAGAGTATGGACCCTGGCAATTGGCCGGAGATGTAGGTCGAGCACAGGATCAAATTGCAGGCTCAGCGTTTGTGTGGCAAGAAGATGGGAAATTGCGCTGCCCTGCGGGAGCAAACCTCTGGTTGAGCGAAGTTCGCCAGGAGAATGCCTTTACGCAACGAGCCGTTTATCTGGCTTACCAGAGAGAGTGTCAGCGCTGCGCCTTGCGAGAGCAGTGCCTAGCTCCTGGGGCGAAAGGCAATCGTGCTCGCCGGGTCAGTGTAGTTCGACGTCTTTTACCTCCACCTTCGACAGTTGCACAAAATCCTATCATGCTTGGACCAATGCGGTGGGTTGATGTAGCCGGTCGAGCATTTCGCCGAAAATGGACAGTCCATTGGCGTCGGCAATATGTTGAA
>JAFMRP010000762.1 GCA_017354095.1 Ktedonobacteraceae bacterium | reverse complement strand
TGATATCGAATTGCTCAGTTCCTCTACGCCTGTGCTCTCCGATGAAGGCATCGTCGAGTTAGTGGAGCGCAGCGCCCACACATTGGGACTGACGACGCGGCGCCTACCAAGCGGCGCGGGGCACGATACCTCGCACATGGCAGCCCTGGCCCCCATAGGAATGATTTTTATCCCCTGCAAAAAGGGTATTAGCCATCATCCCGATGAATATACATCGTTAGCAGACATCGTGCATGGAGCGTCGGTTCTGGGACAAACGCTGCTTGCTCTCGATCAACTCGGTTAAGGAGGTTACGACATGCAACACGCCATCCGCTCAGAGCGTATCGTCACTGAGCAAGGCTGTTTTGACGGCATCGTTGTCGTGGACAACGGAAAGATTACAGGGTTCTATCAGCCCGGCCAGGCTGAGATAACCATCGATGCACGCGGCAAAGTGGTCTTACCAGGCGTTATCGATACCCATACGCACATACGCTTTCCTGGACATCCTGAGCGTGAAGATTTTAGCACGGGGAGTGCCGCTGCTGCCGCCGGAGGCATAACGACGATCCTGGAAATGCCGATCTCGACTCCGGGCGTGCGCACAGCCGCCATTGTACGAGATCGTATGCAAGCGGCACGCGATGCTTCAATCATCGACGTGGCCTTCTACGCGGGCGGCGGTCATGGAGCGAGGGAGCAGTTTCAAGCAATGGCGGATGCAGGAGTTGTGGCCTTCAAAATATTTCTTCACCGGCCTCAGAGCGGACGTGAGCATGAATTTGAAGGTCTGTACACGATTGATGATGGCGCGCTCCTCGATGATCTACGCCTGCTGAAGCAAACGCAGCGGGTCATCTGCTTCCACGCCGAGTGCGATCCGATCCTGGAGTTCGAGCGTAAGCGCCTGGAGAGCCAGGGCCGTACAGACTATGGATCTCACTCTGAGGCCCACCCGGTAATCGCCGAGGTGGAGGCTGTTTCCAGGGTTATTCTCTTCGCGCAGGAGACTGGCGCGACGGTCAGCATCAAACATGTCACTTCGGCACCGGCTGCGCAACTCATCAAAGAAGCGAAGCTGCGGGGTGTGCATATCTACGCGGAAACCTGTCCGCACTATCTCTTCTTCAGCAACAATGATCTGAAGCGCTATGGCCCTTATGCCAAGATCAATCCGCCCCTGCGCAGCACTGGAGAGCGCGACGCACTCTGGGAATACGTGCTCGATGGCACCATCGATTACATCGGCACTGACCACGCTCCCTTCACCAGAGAAGAGAAGGAGCGCGGGCGAGAGAATATCTTCCTCGCGCCCTCCGGCATCCCCGGCTTCGAGACGGAGCTGCCCCTGCTGCTGACCGCTGTACATGATGGGCGCTTGAGCATTGAGCAGCTCGCGCGCCTGACAGCAACCAATCAGGCTCGCATCTTTGGTATCGCGGACCGCAAAGGCTCGATTGCAGTGGGTAAGGACGCCGACCTGGTGATCATCGATCCCGATAAGGCCTGGCAGCTTGATCATAAGACCATGGTGACAAAGTCAAAGGATATTGCCCTGATCTACGATGGCATTCAGGTATACGGGAGCGTGCAAACAACCATTGCGCGTGGCCAGATTGTCTTCGAGCACGGCATTGTGAAGGGGCAGCCGGGCCGTGGAGAAGTTGTAGTGCCCGCGTTATGAAAACTGTCGGGCTTATCACTATAGGACAGGCTCCACGACCTGACCTGGTCGCTCATCTGAATCTCCCCGATACCATCGTGACCAGAAGCGCTGGAGCCCTGGATGACGTCAATCCACAAGAGCTGCGCCACCTTTTCTGGCACGAACACCAGGAAGCGCTGCCGTTAGTAACGCGCTATGGCGATCACAGCGTCTTGCTGGCTAATCACGCGCTTGCCCCTTACCTGCAGCGGGCTGTTTCCAGGCTGCAAAACGACGTTGACGCCGTGACCATTCTTTGCACGGAGTCGTTCCCGCAGATCGAGTCGCCCGTGCCCTATGTGCGCGTTGACCGGCTGATTGAACAAAGCCTGAATCAAGGGGCAGAGGGCCGTTACATAGCGGCCCTCGTGCCAACCCCTGGCCAGATCGTGCCAGCAGAGGCTCGCTGGAGCCTCCGGGGCTACGCCAGGGCATACGACCTCCCGCCAAACGCTGACGAAGACCACATTCGCCAGGCCTGCGCGCAATTGAGAGACAAACTGCCCCACATCGATTGCCTGGTGCTGGATTGCATGGCCTATAGCCGAAAGGAAGTGGCGATTGCCGCAGAAACATTGCATTGCGCCATTATCTGGCCCGCCGAATTGCTTGGGCGGCACCTTGCATCACTAGAACAAGGAGGAGCATCATGACTACCAGCCAGATCGAGGAGATAGAGGTGAAGATAGATAAACGCCTCTCCAATAGCGATCTCCAGCCAATACCGGCAAAAGAGCGGAAGTGGACGTGGTACAGCTACATGGCCCTATGGATGGGGATGGTACATAATATTTTCAATTACGAAGTCGCCGCTGGACTGATCGCGCTCGGCATGAACGTCTGGCAAGCCCTATTGACTATCTTCGTCGCGGATGCCATTCTGATCATCCCGCTCATCCTGAATGGATACGTTGGTGACAAGTATGGCATACCCTTCCCCGTCTTCGCGCGCATATCCTTTGGAGTCTTTGGCGCGAATGTCCCGGCGCTGATCCGGGCGTTTGTCGCCATTGGCTGGTTTGGCGTGCAATCGTATCTGGGTTCAACCGCGCTGAACGCCGTGATCTCATTCACCGTCCCTGCGTGGGCACACCTCAATCTCGATATCATTGGCCTGCCTCTCAACGGCTGGCTTTCGCTACTGGCTTTCTGGATATTGCAAGGGATTATTGCGACTCACGGCATGGATATCATTCGTCGTTTCGAGAACTGGGCCGGGCCGGTTATTCTCATCCTATTGTTGGGGCTGGTCTTCTGGGCGATCAACGTGAATCACGGCCTGGGTCCACTCTTCAATCAGCCCAGCAAATTCCAATCGCCGGGCGACTTCCTGGTAACATTTTTTCCGGCTGTCATCAGTGTCATCGGAAGCTGGGCCACGCTAGCACTTAATATTCCCGACTTCACGCGTTTTTCGCGTTCAACGAAGGACCAGGTTGTCGGGCAGGTGCTCGGGCTGCCCATTACGACCTTTCTTTTCTCGCTCATGAGCACCTTCGTTACCTCGGCCACGGTGCTGGCCTTTGGCAAGGCCATCTGGGACCCCGTAGAGCTCTTGCAGCGCTTCCAGAATCCGTTTATCCTGATCATTGGAGCAATCACCCTGACTGCCGCGACGGTCTCGGTAAACGTAGCGTCAAACCTTGTTTCGCCCATCTATGACCTGATCAATGTCGCGCCACGCAAGCTGACCTTCAAATCAGCGGCCATTCTGAGCATGGTTATTGCCTTCTTCATGATGCCGTGGAAGTTG
Source organism: Ktedonobacteraceae bacterium (assembly GCA_017354095.1). Classification (GTDB taxonomy): domain Bacteria; phylum Chloroflexota; class Ktedonobacteria; order Ktedonobacterales; family Ktedonobacteraceae; genus Bu33. The sequence goes on along the minus strand of JAFMRP010000762.1, from coordinate 178 downwards.
ATGCAGCATCCCGACTCGCTCTACCTGCTGCTGGACATCGCCGGTTCCTTCCTTGGTCCCACCACCGGCATCCTGCTGGCCGACTTCTGGTTCTACCGCAAGCGCAGGGTAGCCGTGACGGATCTGTACAGAGCAGAGGGCCAGTATCGCTATACCAAAGGTTTTAATATACGAGCCA
>JAFMRP010000124.1 GCA_017354095.1 Ktedonobacteraceae bacterium | reverse complement strand
CGCAGGCGGCGCAATCGGTCAGGTGCAGCTCAATGTCAGCCACAACAAATTAGCCGATCTACGCCCCGCTGATATCGCCGATATCCTGGAGCAGCTCGACCTGGAGGAAGCGGAAGCCGTTCTGGATCGCCTCGATACAGAGACTGCTGCTGATACCCTCAATGAGGTTGAATATCCGCGCCAGTCTGAATTGCTGAGTGGTCTTGAGCCCGAACGCGTCTCCGATCTGCTGGAGAAACTGGCCCCGGACGACGCAGCTGATATCCTGGCCGATATTCCGCGCCACGAGGCGGATCACATCCTCAATCTGATGCCGGCTGCCGAAGCACAGCCCATCCGCGAGCTACTGCGCTATGGCGCTGAGACTGCGGGCGGCATCATGACCACCGAGGTCCTGGTGCTCAACCGAGACTCGACGGTTGAGGACGCACTGCGTTACCTACGCCAGCATTCCAGCGAACTGGAGATGGTCTACTACCTCTACACTGTCGACGAGGATAGCCATCTCAATGGAGTTGTCTCGCTGCGCCAGCTTGTGACCTCCGAGCCGGAGACGCATTTGCGCGATCTCATGGATACAGACGTCATCCGTGTGCCGGTTGATATCGATCAGGAAGAGGTCGCACGCATCATTGCCAAGTACGACTTGCTTGGCGTGCCTGTCGTTGACGCGGATAATCGCCTGGTTGGCATCATCACGGTTGACGACGTCATCGATGTCATTCACGAGGAGCAGGCAGAAGATCTCTCCGAGATTGCTGGAGCCGATGTAGAAGAGGCCGAGGAAGAAGAAACGTTCTCATGGAATACTGCCATGAGCCGCTTTTCCTGGCTGTCCGTGAATATCCTGGCTGGCTTTGTGCTGGCTCTGCTGACCTATCAGGTCTTCAGTCCGGTGCTTGCTACCGCCCCCCTCTTTGCGATGGCGGGTGGTATGTTGCCCGGCCAACCATCGCACATTGCCATAAACAGCGCCATCTGCCTGCTGCCGATGCTGCTTCTCACCAGTGGCAGCGCCGGCTCACAGGCGCTCGGTATTGCTGGCTGGCAGTTGCGCACCAGGAGCGGCAGAGACTTCTGGCGTGGCTTCTTCCGCGAAATCCAACAGGGAACAGTTGGAGGCATCCTGGCCAGTCTGCTGACCGGAGCAGTTGCCTGGCTGCTGTTTCGCTCCTGGTCGCTCGCGCTTGTCACGGTGCTCGGCTTTGGTCTCACACTGCTCATTGCCTATACCTGTGGCCTTGTCCTGCCCAGCCTCCTGCAGCGGCTGCGACTGCGCGGCAGCCTGATCACTGCTCCGCTGCTCGATCCCGTTATCGCTATTGTGAGCCTGGGTGTCTTCCTGCTCGTCACCCTTACTCTATCCAATCGTTTCGGTATGTAACAGGTGCTCTTTAAAAGTAACTTTTTCACAAACCCGGAAAACCGCGACAAAAGGTGTTGACTAAATCCCATGGGTGATGTATAGTATAGGCGTTCGTTAAGAGCACCTTTTCCTCGATAGCTCAATGGTAGAGCAATCGGCTGTTAACCGATGGGTTACAGGTTCGAATCCTGTTCGAGGAGCCTCTCAAGGGCCACCAACCGGTGGCCCTTTCCGCTTTCATCGGGAGGTGATACCCTTGTCTACCAACATTACACAATTCTGCCAGAGCCTGCTGGATGCCATCCCCCTGCCCATGTTTGTCGTTGACCCCGCACTCATTGTGCGCCATGCGAACCAGCCAGCACTGCACCTCTCCCACGCAGAAATCCTCACACCAGGCACAACTCTCTCGTACCTTATGCCCGATATCAACCTGCTGCGCCTGGTGCGCGAGTGTATTCGCAGCAACGAGAGCCAGCATGGCCTCTATGATCGTGGAAGCTCTGATAACTCCTGGCGCGTCACTGTTTCACCCCTCGTTGTACCCACCTCGTCCACCAGCGATGCAGAAACGAACACGCAGGACGATAGCAAAGAGCCCGATAATATGACGGCAAGCGTTCTACCTTCCCCTCCCCCATCCCCTCTTTACGCGCTCGTTATTGAAGATCTCTCAGGCCGACGCCGCCCGGAGCAGATGCAGAGCGACTTTCTGGCCAATATCTCGCACGAGCTACGTACACCCCTCTCCTCAATCCGGCTGCTGGCCGAAACTCTGGAAGACGCCGTCGAAACTGACCCTGACAATGCTCAGCAGTTTATCGAGAAAATTGAAATCGAAGCACAGTATCTCTCCGAACTCGTCTCTGAATTACTCGATCTGACACGCATTGAGACGGGCCAGTTGCCCATGACTATCATGCCCGTCGAGGCAGAAAAACTCGTCCACGAAGTGAGAGCACGCATGCTGCCCCAGGCCCAGCGCCATCGCGTACGCCTGGCCACCGAGATCCATCAGGGCGCGCATATGGTGGCTGCCGATAGCAAATTAATCTCTCGTGTCCTGGTCAATCTGGCCCATAATGCCATCAAATTTACTCCAACCGGTGGCACGATCCTCATTGGCACCGCAGCTCAAGAAGATCAACGGATGCAGCGCTTCTTCGTGCATGATACCGGCATCGGCATCAGTCCCGAAGATCTGCCACGCGTCTTCGAGCGCTTCTATAAAACTAATCGCGCCCGCTCAAAAAATGACTTCATTGGTCCCGGCGGTGGCGGCACTGGCCTGGGACTGGCCATCGCACTCCAGGTCGTTGAGGCCCATGGCGGCCGTATTATGGCCGAAAGTGTCGTTGGCAAGGGCAGCACTTTCTCCTTTACTCTCCCTCTCGCCCAGACGAACTGATGCCCGCTCGCCAGGCGTATGGCGCACACAAGGCGTTTTAAGATATTTTTTATACCACTATGTTGCAGATTGTGATAACGTATGGTAACATTCCTTGAGGGTGCTCATTTAATGAAAAACTGTAGTCGATCCATTCTCATGCCTGGTAGGTAGCAAGGATGCTGGCGGGTACAGCATCAATAAGAGTTAAGTACTTGCTTTTGATGAGTTTGGGTATTTGCTCTTGTGTATTCAAGAAATGTTAGGTAAAATTGGTTGGTAGTGAGGAAGAGAGAAAGAGGACTTACGTATGAGCAAACTGGTTATGGTCATTGATGATTCCGCTACTGTGCGCAAAATCGTTGAAACCTGCCTGGGGCGCGAAGGCTTCGATGTGTACGGTTTTCCTGATGGCGTTGAAGCAATGCGCTGGCTTAACGGGGCACAGGCCCGGATACCTGACCTGGTACTACTAGATATCGGTCTCCCCAAGATGGATGGCTATGAAGTTGCTCGCCGCCTCAAAAATAAACCCCAGTTCGGCAATACCGTGATCATTATGCTCTCCCGGCGCGATGGAATGATCGATCGCCTCAAAGGTCGCCTGGCCGGCGCGAAAGAATATGTTACCAAACCATTCAAAACGCAGGACCTCGTGACCACCATAGGTTCGTACCTTGGAGGCCTGCATCCCGTTAGGTGAGATTTGATGCATGGACGAACTTTCCCAGTATCTTTTTGTCAGTCGTGAACATGCGCAGTTTCTCGATGCGTTAAGTGAAGAAGAATTTTGGAACTATGCCGCCGATATGGCTCGCTATTTCCCCGTTGTTCCCGACCGCCTCGATGAGTATCTCATCTGTAACCTGGGAAAGGGATGTTGCGTTTTACCCCTGGTGGCGATCAGTGAGGTGTTGCCCGCGCCCCCTCGCTGTGCAGCGCTCCCATCCATGCCCCCCTGGATGCAAGGGCTGGTGATGTGGCGTGAGAACGTTATCGCTGTGGTAGACTTTGTCGCCTACTTTTCTAATGAGGCCGCTAACTTTCAGCGAGCCAGTTCTATGTTACTCGTTGTACGCCACGCGGATATTATCCTGGGATTGCTGCTACCGCTGCTTGAGGCGAGAACCAACCTGGACATGGATCGCCTCCGCCCAATCGAACACTATGGAGATCGTTATACCCCTCCGTGTAATAGAGCTATTAAAGGAGTGTTGGAAGGTGTGGAAGAGGTGGCTGGTGTGGAAGGTGCTCAAGAACTCCTGCTGTTGGATATCCCTGTCATCCTCACCGACATCGTACAACGAATAAGGATAAACGTGTCTTATGATGGATGATGATTTCCCTCAGTTTGATGAAAGTGAGCTTTCCGAAGAGGACCTGGCCGTCCTGCGCGCTTTCGATGAAAAACAAAGCTGGCAGACGGAGCTCGATGAGTCTCCCCCTGCCACACATCACAATCGTCAGGATAGCCCCGATAACCTGCTGCTCTTTTTTGCCACTGAGGCCGCCGAGGATGTAGCCTCGATGCATGGCGTGCTCTCGCAATTGGAGGCCAGCGATCACATCGACTCCTCGCACTTTGTCACCCTGCGCCGCCTCGCGCACAAGATACGCGGCACAGCCGGAGCCGTAGAATGCCATGGCATGGCCACTGTGGCTCACTATATTGAGGTTATCTCTGAGCATACCGCTCAGGGCCAGATTTTTCCGGTCATTGGCGCGAGAGCCCTGGCCCTGTCAGTTGCCTCACTGGAAGCCGCCTTACAGGGTCTCACTACACACAATAGTGAAGGCGATATACCATCCGACGATCTGCTGAACGGATTTAAGGACCTGAATGTTGACCTGGAGCAGTTGCTCGCCAGCGAAGAATCCTCGCCACAGCTGCGCGAAACCCCTGCCAGCTATACTCCAACCCGCCCCGCTGAGGAAGGTCCATCTCTGCTGCGGGTCGATGCCTGGCGCATGGAGCGCCTGCTGCGATATTGTGAACACGTCGCTGAACTGCGTGTCGGTATGGAAAACGCCCAGGAACAGGTAGATTCCGCTGTCCGGGAACTACGTACGGCCCAGGCCAGGCTGCGCCAGGTGATGCCCATGCTCTCTTCCCTACTAGAAGGACCCTCAACACCTCAAGCAACCAATGATCTTGCCTTCTCATCGCTGGTGGCTCGCATCCTGCACCAGGGTGGACTGATCAATACGAGCGGTGAGCCGGGTCGCAGAACCGATAAAAGCCGCCCCCGCGGTAGCCTGATCAAAGATCCTAGCTCCCTGCAATGGGATGAGCTGAGCCTGGAGCGCTACGATGAAAAAGACCTGCTGGTGCGCTCTTTCAACGAGTCCATGGCGAATATGCTGCTGGCCTCTTCACGCGTGGATGCAGCACTCACAACCATGAATCTCCGCCAGCAGGAATATAACATGCAGGTGGGCAATATGCGCAGCTCCGCCCTGATGTTGCGCCTGGCCCCCCTTAATCTACTGATCCCCTACCTGCGCCAGGTGGTAGAGGCTGGTGGACAGAATGTGCAGTTCGAGGTGCTAGGGGAAGAGACAGAAGCCGATCAGGAGATCATCGATGTTCTGGCTCTACCGCTGGGACAACTTTTACAGACATGCCTGCATGGCATCCCTACGGACGCGGAGCCAGGCCGCGTCTGGTTCCATGCCCGTGGCGTAGGCAATGAGGTAACGCTGGAAATCGGCTTCTCTATGCCGGTGAGCGGCGGAGCGCTGGAAGCAATACGCGAACCTGTCCAACGCCTGCATGGCACCTATACCTTGCAGCGCAATACTGCCGGCGGCCTGAACTTCTGCCTGCGCTTTCCATGCTCGCAAGGGGCCTCACAGTGCCTGCTGGTCCGCGCCGGCAGTCAGCACTTACTGGTGCCGTTTTCACAGGTGTTGCGCATCATAGAGGAAAACCGGTGCGAAGGGCTCGACCACTGCTACCATCTCTGCGACCTCCTGGGATTCTCATCCAGTGAACCCCCGGATGACACACACGCTCGACCCACGCTGATCCTGTCGCCCGAAACGGCTTCGCAAGAAGTCACCGGTATCGTTGTGGACGAAGCAATAAGCGAGGTTGAATACATCGTCAGACCACTGGTGCCCTACCTACAGCGACCGGGCATTGCAGGCGCTGCCTCCGATGGCCGCGGCCGCGTCTTACTGATGCTGGATCTCGCCGAACTGGTACGCCTCTATGCCACTATGCAGCGCGATTCCGGTCAATCCACTCCCCGGTACAGTGAGACACGCCAGGCGAAAGTGCTGGTCGCGGACGATTCCCTCGCCCTGCGCCGAACTCTGGTGCAGACACTCCAACAGGCGCATTTTTCGGTGGAGGAGGCCCACGATGGGATGGATGCCCTGGAGAAGATCCTGGCATCTCCGCCCGATATTTTCCTGCTCGATGTGGAGATGCCCAACTTGAACGGCTATGACCTGCTCAGTATGATGAGCCAGTATCCCCAATTGTCCAGGGTGAAAACGATTATGCTCAGCTCGCGCTCCTCCGACCAGCACATCCAACACGCACGCGAATTGGGAGCGCTTGCCTACCTTACCAAGCCCTGCTCACAGCATGAACTGCTGGAGACGATCCAATCACTGCTCAGTCTTTGACCTTCTTCACCAGTTGCTCCAGATCGTTCGTATCCAGCGCTCCCTCAACCCTGGCACGAATAATACCACGACTATCCAGGAAGTAAGAGGTCGGCTCAAATTGTATGCTGTACAGGCTGGCTATGCTACGATCAGCATCGAGCCCTAGAGGATAGGTAAGCCGGTATTGATTTGCAAAACGCCGGACGTCTTTATGGCTGTCCGCGATATTGATCCCTAGAATAACTATGTCGTTCTTGGTCGCAGCATAAAATTTTTGCAGGTCGGGCGCCTCTTCCTGGCAGGCAGGACAGTCGACAAACCAGAAATTAAGCATCACTGGCTTGCCGCGAAAATCACTTAGACTGACCTTTTGCCCACTGATCGTGGTTACGGTAAAGTTTGGCGCGGCCTGCCCCTTCTCCAATCCCACTCCGCCGCTGGTGGTGGTGGGGGTGGTGTGCGGGCGCAGCAATCCCAGCACAATCAGAACCAGTGTCCCCAATGCCGCGGCAGCTGCGATGATACGTGTAATATTCCGACCCGTCATGATGTAGCCTTTCCACATTACTATCACATCCACTCGATTGAGAATGAAAAAAAGAATTGATTTTCCCTCAATTCTCACTCATGCAATGGATTGAACGTAGCATCCCTTTGTTATTATACTGTGAATACTCATGATGGGTTTATCAATGTATTGTACTTATTTCTTATACAATCCCTTCCAACTCGCCTTTGGGATCGCGCATCATGAGCTCCAGTACCGCTTTGTGGGGGTCGTGTCCCTCGAAGAGGACGAGGCTGAGCTGGCTCGCAATGGGCATCTCAACGCTGTAACGCTCGGCCAGCTGGAGCGCGGCGCGTGTGGTGAAGACTCCCTCGGCAACACTATGGGTGGATTGTTGGATCTCGTTGAGCTTTTCTCCGGCCGCCAGCCGCTGCCCCAACCGCTGGTTTCGACTCAAAGGGCTGGCACAGGTGGCGATCAGGTCGCCAATTCCAGCTAACCCGGCGAAGGTGAGCGGATTAGCCCCGGCGGCGATGCCCAACCGCGAAATTTCAGCCAATCCGCGCGTCATAAAGGCGGCCTTGGCGTTCTCTCCATATCCCAATCCATCATTCATGCCGGCACCGATGGCGATAATATTTTTTAATGCCCCTCCCAGCTCGACACCAGTAACATCATGAGAGGTGTAGACACGGAATGAAGAGGTGGTGAGCAGGTTGCGCACTTGCACTGCAATGTCGTGGTTGTGCGCCGCCGCTACAGCAGCAGTCGGCTTTCCGGCTGCTACCTCAGGCGCGAGATTGGGACCACTCAACGCGGCAACCCTGACCTGGTTGGGCGCCAACTCTTCCATGATGATTTCAGACATGCGCTTGAGCGTGCCGATCTCGATACCCTTGGTGGCGTTGATCAGAATCGTCTGGGGCGCGACGTGAGGCGCGATGAGCCGCAGATTCTCGCGCATACGCTGCGAAGGCGTGACAAGCACCAGGAAGTCCTTCTGGCTCACTGCCTCCTCAATGTCAGCGGTAGGTTGTAGTGCATCGGGAAAAGCGATGCCCGGCAGAAAGACCCTGTTTTCTCTGCTCTTCCGCATCTCCACAGCACGCTCGGGTCGATGCTCCCACAACGTCGTCGCGATGCCCTTTTTGGCCAGCAACAGCGCCAGCGTGGTGCCCCAGGCACCACTACCAATGACACCTACAGATACCATAAACCTTGCTCTCCTATCTCATAGATCAATGCCATTGTAGCATAGAAGAGAGGTCATGCCCATTATCCACGCTCCGCCGGGCTCTGATGCTCCTTCTCGGGCTCAGCTGTCTCGCTGTAAACCGATGGCTTGAGAATACCAATATAGGGCAGGTTACGGTAGCGCTGGGCATAATCCAGCCCGTAGCCAACTACAAAACGGTCAGGTATGCGGAAACCGGTGTAGTCGATCTCGATCTGCTTGACGCGCTCGCGCTCCTTGTCCAGCAGCGTGCAGATGCGCAAACTCAACGGATTGCGCCGCCTGAGCAGATCGACCAGGTAATGCAGTGTCTGGCCACTATCGATAATATCTTCTATGACCAGCACATGCTTCTGATCAATCGGCCCCTCCAGATCTTTGATGATGCGTACAATGCCGCTCGACTGGGTGCTGTTGCCATAGCTGGAGATGGCCATATAATCAAGCTCCAGGGGCAGATGAATGGCACGCGCCAGGTCGGCAATAAAGGGTACAGCGCCCTTCAGCGTACCCAGCAGCAGCAGATTTTTACCCTCGTAGTCACGTTTGATCAGCCTGCCCAGTTCCACCACTTTGGCCTGCAGTTGTTGCTCGGAAATGAGAATCTCCGCGATATCTTGATGCATATTTACCTCTACCATAAATAGTCAAAAAACACTTCCACTTGTTCAACTTCTCTGGAGCGACAGGCGTACAATACTCCTGGTCTGGCGATTCAGCCGTGCCCGGTCGTCGATCTGAACCCCTGCCAGCCAGACACAGTGGTCATCGCTGAAAAATAACGGAATATGTGCACGCTCTGCGCGGGCGATATGACTGTCAACCAGCATATCCTGCACTTTCTTTTCGTGCGCCATACCCAGCGGGCGCATACGGTCTCCCGGACGCCTGGTGCGCACCAGCAGCAGCTCGCCAGCGCTCTCGCCATCAATATAGACTGTATAACGATCCGTTGTCAGGACTCGCCACACTTCCGACCAATCCTCGCGCTGCAGCGCGGTCAGCGCGGCCAGAAGCTCCTGCCCTTGCACAATCTCTGCCACAGCGCTCCACGGCGTACCAGGGACCATCACACGACCCGGGATCGCCAGCGTAACAAGATCGTTTTCACCGATAGCATATACCGCCCGCTGGCTGCCTCGTATGAAGGTGAGTGTATCACCCCGGCGCGTGGCGCGCAACTGCCCTGGCAGATCCAGCGCTCGCTCTTCCCCGCTAG
>JAFMRP010000761.1 GCA_017354095.1 Ktedonobacteraceae bacterium | reverse complement strand
GAGCTTTACGAGGCCGCTGCCATCGACGGCGCTGGCCGCTGGTCAAAATTTCTCTATGTCACGCTGCCGGGGCTGCGACCGGTCATGGCCTATGTCACGACCGTGAATATCATCTACCTTTTCCAGTCCTTTTCCGAGCTCTACATCATGACACAGGGAGGCCCGGTCGAAAGCACAACAACTGTCAATATGCTGATCTACAACCAGGCATTTCAATATAATCAGCTTGGACAGGCCAGCGCGACCGCGTTCCTGCTCTTCGCCGTGATCTTCGTTTTCGCCTTTATCAACATACGACTCATGACCAGGAGGGCCATCACATGAATGTAGCCTCCATGATCAAACGGCGGCGACGCCACACCCTCACGAGCAATCTGCTCATCTACGCTGGCATCATCATCGTGGCGATCCTCGTTCTGATGCCCTTCATCTGGGTGATCTCGCTCGCGCTCAAAGGGCCAGAGGAGGCATTTGCCTACCCGCCGAATCTGCTCCCCCACGCGCCCACGCTCAAAAATTTTGGGGCGATCATCTCAAGCGATGTCCTGCCCAACGCATTTTTGAATAGCGTGATTGTGGCGATCACAAGCGTCATCACCAATGTCGCGCTCGCGACGCTGGCGGGCTATGCCTTCGCGCGCCTGCGCTTCCCTGGCAGCGAGATCGTCTTTTTTGTGCTGATCGCCTCAAGCATGGTGCCTGGCGCGGTCACACTTGTTCCACTCTTCCTGACGGCCAAAAATTTCCCCTTGATGGGTGGCAATGATCTGCTTGGCCAGGGTGGAACCGGCCTGCTCGATACAGTACCCGGCCTGCTTCTGCCTCACGTGGTGCAGGCGCTCAATATCTTTCTGGCGCGTCAATTCTTTCTGGACCAGCCAGAGGCGTTGGCGGAGTCGGCGCGCATTGATGGAGCTTCGGAGTTTCTTATCTTTCTCCGCGTCTATCTGCCGCTTTCGCTGCCGATGATCGCGACGATCGGCATTTTCGCCTTTACCGGTTCCTGGGAGGATTTTCTCTGGCCCCTGGTCATCACCACTTCACCCGAAAATTACACGATCCAGGTCGCCTTGAGCGCTTTCGCGGGCATCGGCGGTGGTGGCATCATCGATTGGGGACCGCTGATGGCCGCGACTGTGCTGGCAACCATTCCACTACTCCTGGCCTTTATCTTCTTTCAACGCTACTTCGTGGCCGGCCTGACAAGCGGCAGCGTCAAAGGATAAAGCCATAATCATGCGCAAAGCAATCAATTCAATAAGGAGCAAATATGCAAGAACGTCAAACAGATATCCTTATCGCGGGAGGGGGCCTGGGCGGAGTAGCCGCAGCGTTGGCCGCGCTGCGGCTAGGGAAACGCGTCATCCTGACCGAAGAGACCGACTGGTTAGGGGGCCAGCTTACCGCCCAGGCCGTCCCACCAGACGAACATCGTTGGATCGAGGAGAGCGGCTGCACGGCAAGCTATCGCCGTCTGCGCGAGGGTATCCGCGCGTACTATAGACGCAACTATCCCTTATTGCCCGAGGCCAGGGAGAATCCGCGCCTCAATCCCGGCATGGGAGGCGTGAGCCGCCTCTGCCACGAGCCGCGCATAGCACTGGCGGTGCTGGAAGAGATGCTCGCGCCCTATCGTTCCGGTCGCCAGTTGGAGGTGTTGCTGAAACATCGACCGGTGACGGCAGAATACGAGAGGGATCGCGTGCAGGCGCTCACTATTCAGAGCGACGAGACGGGCGAGCAGGTGGTGATTCGCGCGCCCTATATCCTGGACGCGACCGAGATGGGCGATGTGCTGCCACTGGCCGGCGTCGAGCACGTCATTGGAGCAGAAAGCCAGACGCAGACCGGCGAACTGCACGCGTTGCCCGGTGAGGCGCAGCCGCTTGACCAGCAGGCGATTAGCTGGTGCTTCGCGCTCGACTACGATCCGAGCGAGGATCATACAATCGCCAGGCCAGAGGACTACGATTTCTGGCGCGTCTATCAGGCTGATTTCTGGCCGGGGCCGCAGCTTGGCTGGATCGATTGCGATCCGATCACGCTTGCCCGCCGTCACCGCACGATCTTCGATGGCGACCCGGATCGCGAGCGGGGCCGCGACTTCTGGCACTACCGCCGCATCCTCTATCGCAAGTACTATCCAGCAGGCCTCTATGCCAGCGACATTACGCTCGTCAACTGGCCCCAGATCGACTACTGGCTAGGGCCGCTGCTCAGCGTCTCAGAGGAGGAGAAGCAGAAAAACCTGCGGGCCGCGCGCCAGCTCAGCCTCTCGATGCTCTACTGGATGCAGACCGAAGCGCCCCGCCTGGACGGTGGAACCGGCTATCGCGGCCTGCGCCTGCGCGACGATATCGTCGGCACGCCCGATGGCCTTGCTAAATACGTCTACATTCGGGAGAGCAGACGCATCCGGGCCGAATTTACTGTCGTGGAGCAGCACGTGGGCGTGCAGGAGCGAGCCGAGGCGGGGCTGCCCAGGGGATCAGCCCTGTTCGCGGACAGCGTGGGCGTTGGCTGCTATCGCATCGATCTGCATCCAAGCACCGCTCTGCGCAACTATATCGATATCAGCAGCTATCCCTTCCAGATCCCACTCGGAGCTTTGATCCCGGAGCGAGTTGAGAACCTGCTGCCCGCGAACAAAAATCTGGGGGTCACACACATCACCAACGGCTGCTACCGCCTCCACCCGGTCGAGTGGAACATCGGCGAAGCCGCGGGTGCACTGGCTGCCTATTGCCTGGAGAAGAATCTGATGCCGCGCCAGGTGCGCAACACCGCCCAACACCTGGCCGATTTCCAGAACGTCCTGACAGAAATACTGGGCTTCCAGCTTGCCTGGGATGAGGAGGCCCGCACCGCCGAAGTGTAACACCGCCCCTTCTCCAGCATGGAACCCGGTAGGCACCGGGTTCCATGCACGGTGAGGCATTTATTTATATGATTTTGCTCCATCATCTCCCAGGGAATTCGAACTGTCGCCATTTGTGGTAGACTTGTTACATACCCATCGTGTTCGGCATCTATGAACCGCTCACCGGCTGGGCCGTAGGCCTGGTCCTGGATCTGCTGATCATCGTCTTCACCCAATCGATGCTCCATGCGCTCGCGCGGGGAGAACGGAGCCGTGCCGCTCAGATCTTGAGCTTCATTTTTGTCTGCACACTCATCAGTTTCCTGGGCAACCTGGCCCACAATTTGCATGTGCCAAGCGGAGACGCCTTCACCGGGGTCTGGTTTGGGGTCCTGCTACCCTCCTTTGGCCTGGCATGTCAGCACGAAGCACGTACCGATGCACCGAAAAAGGTTTTTGGGGAAAAGCGAAGATGGATCCCGATAACATAGAAGCATGCATGCAGCACTATGGCCAGCGCGTGGCTGAAAAGATGCCTGAAGAGGCCCAGGTGTGGTCGGCGCTCGACCCCCTCTGCACCGCGACGCTTGCCGTCGTCATGCGACTCTCCAGTGTACGTACGGCCATTTGTCACGGTGCTGCATTCGTATCTGCTCTTGCACCGGTCACTGAATACAGTAGCGCCGCTGATTGCTTCTCTACGTTGTCGCAGGTGCTCGACAATGAGGAAGCCATGGTGTTGCATCCAGCGTTGAGGTGTGGTTA
>JAFMRP010000760.1 GCA_017354095.1 Ktedonobacteraceae bacterium | reverse complement strand
CCTGCACTATAACCTGGCCAGCAGCGGCGACCAGCTCAAAGGACAGGCACGCATTCCGGTGCGCGGGGCGTGGGATATCGTGATCGAATTACAGGGACCCAAAGGATCGGGCTCAGGCTTCATCTCTACCGTCGTGGGCTCACCGGGCGCGATGCCGGTCTGGCTGGCCTGGGTGATCGGCGCGTCCCCGCTGGCGTTCATCGCCGTCTGGGTCCTGCTGCAACACCGCTACCGCAACCGGCTGCTATCGCAACACAAAGCACAGGACGCGGTTTACGCAGAAAGGTAGAGAGCTACAGGGGAGAAACGACGTTTGGCAGAGTAGCAGAAACTAACACTTGTAACAGTTTTTCGGGAGACCACACTTCATCAAAGACTTGCTCGTGCCAGGAAACTAACACTTGTAACACTTGTAACACTTTTTGGAGAAGGGAAAAGTGTCCGTTCTGTGGTCCGGTAGTTCTGTTACAAGTGTTACTTCTGTTAGTTTCGCGGGCTGCGTTCCTGAATGTAATATCAGGCGTTTTTCAGCGCGCTGACCTTTTGAGCGACGGCGTCAAAGTACGTGATGGAGTGCGGATTGCTCATGGCATCCAGGCTGATCGCTTTCTCCATTGGCACCCCCATCAGTATCTTCTTCACCGGCACCTCCAGCTTCTTTCCGCTCAGGGTGCGCGGCACTTCGGGAATGACCAGGATCTCGTCCGGGACATGGTGAGGCGAGATGCCGCTGCGCAGAGCGCCTTTGATGCGTGCTCGCAGCTCGTCATCCAGCTCCACTCCTGGACGCAGTACCACAAAAAGCGGCATATAGTATCTCCCGCCCGGCAGCTCCACGCCCACGATCAGGCTGTCCAGCACCTCGGGGAAGCCCTCCACGACGCGATAGATCTCGCTGCTGCCCATGCGAATGCCCTGCCGGTTAATGGTCGAGTCGGAGCGGCCATAGATCACCGCGCTGCCACGGGGCGTAATGCGAATCCAGTCGCCATGCCGCCAGACGCCGGGATACATGCTGAAGTAGCTCTCGCTGTAGCGTTGATCGCCGGGATCGTTCCAGAAGTAGAGCGGCATGGAAGGCATCGGTTCCGTGATGACCAGCTCGCCCACCTCGTCTATCAACGGCTGTCCAGCCTCGTCGAAGGCCTCGACCTTCGCCCCCAGCGCGCGGCATTGCAATTCGCCGGCATAGACTGGCAGCAGCACACAGCCGCTGACAAAAGCCGAGCAGACGTCGGTCCCGCCGCTGACCGAGGCCAGCCAGAGATCGCGCTTGACATGCTCATAGATCCAGTTGAAACCCTCAGGCGGCAGCGGCGAGCCAGTAGAGCCAAGCGCGCGCAGCTTGCTCAGATCATAATCGCGGCCCGGCTCCACACCAGACTTCATGCAGCTGGTGATATAGCCGGCGCTGGTGCCGAAGAGCGTCATGCCGGTATCAGCGGCGAAGCGCCAGAGCGCTCCCATATCAGAATAGGCCGGGCTGCCGTCATAGAGCAGGACGGTCGCCTCAGCCAGCAGGCCGCTGATCAGCAGATTCCACATCATCCAGCCGGTCGTGGTGAACCAGAAGATACGGTCCCCCGGCTTCACATCGAGATCCAGGGCCAGGTTTTTGTAGTGCTCAAGCAGGATGCCGCCCTGCCCCTGCACAATCGGCTTGGGCAGGCCGGTGGTGCCGGAGGAATAGAGCACCCAGAGCGGATGATCAAAGGGCACGCGATCGAATGTCAGTTCGGCCTCTTCGGCCAGCATGCTCTCCCAGGAAACAACGTTGGTGATTCCGCCCGGCTCGAATGCGCCGGAGAGATAGGGAAACAGCACCGTTTTCTCTAACGTGGGCAGCGCTTGTTGGATATCGGCGACGGTGGCGCGGCGATCAAAGGGCTTGCCGGCGTACTGATAGCCATCGACGGCGAAGAGAATTTTCGGCTCGATCTGTTTGAAGCGCTCGATGACGCTGCTGGTGCCAAAATCAGGCGAACAACTGGACCAGGTCGCGCCCATGCTGGCACAGGCCAGGAAGGCGATGAGCGTTTCCGGGATGTTCGGCATATAGGCCACCACGCGGTCACCACGCTGCACCCCCAGGAGGCGCAGAGCCTGGGCCATCGCGCCCACCTTGCTCTTGAGCTCGTCCCACGAAACCTCTACCAGGGGATGACGCTCTGAACGGAACATCAACGCGGGACGCTTGGTCGAATAGCTGCGAAATACGTGCTCGGCATAATTGAGATGCGTACCGGGGAACCAGCGCGCGCCGGGCATCTTGCGCTCTTCCAGCACCGTCGCGTACGGCTGGCTGGAGAGCACATGAAAATAGTCCCACAGGGAGGCCCAGAATCCCTCCAGGTTATCAACCGACCACTGCCAGAGCTCGTCGCGCGTGCGCAGGTTCAGCCCCTTCTCGCGCCAGAGCCACTGCATATACTCTGTAACCGTAGCCTGCTGCTTTACTTCCTCTGTTGGCTCCCACAATGGTCGATCATCTCCAAATGGCGTTGTCATCAATCTCTTTGCCCTTTCCAAGTGTACCAGGAACAGCGTTGTCCAAATTACGGCGGTGACGCCTGAAAAACCTTTACATTATATCACCCGGCTGAATCACCCCCGGCGTTCAGCGCCCACGCGAAATAGCGTATACTGTAGCAGTAATATTTTATGGTGAGCAGGAAGGAGTTCCCCAACATGCAGAAGCCAGGCTTTGCCGACGTGCTCCAGGCGAGGCAGCGCATCCGCCCTTATCTCGCGCGCACGCCTCTCCATACATATCCCGCGCTCAATGAGCTGTTGGAAACAAGCGTTTTCATAAAGCACGAGAACTATCAGCCCGTTGGCGCGTTTAAGGTGCGCGGCGGCATCAACCTCGTTTCCCAGTTGAGCAAGGAGGAGCGCCAGCGCGGGGTAATCGCGGCCTCGACGGGCAACCACGGCCAATCGGTAGCTTACGCAGCCCGCGCATTCGATGTGCAGGCACGCATCGTGGTGCCCGTCAATGCCAATCCCGGCAAAGTAGCGGCGATGCGCGGCATGGGGGCCGAGGTGATCATGGAGGGCGAAACGTTCGATGAGGCCCGTCTGCACTGCGAAGAACTGGCCCGCCAGCATGGATACCGCTATATCCATTCGGGCGACGAGCCGCTGCTGATCGCCGGGGTCGGCACCTACGCGCTGGAGATGTTGGAAGACGAGCCCGGGCTGGAGGTCATTATCGTTCCGATCGGCGGGGGCAGCGGCGCGGCTGGAACCTGCATCGTAGCCAATACCGTCAATCCAGCCATCCGCGTGATCGGCGTGCAGGCCGAAGCCTCGCCCGCAGCCTACGAGAGCTGGCGCCAGCACCGCCTGGTCAATGCCCCCAATCGCACCTTTGCGGAGGGATTGGCAACCGGCACCGCGTTCGAGCTGCCACAGGCTATTTTATGGGAGCGCCTGAACGATTTTCTGTTAGTGAGCGACGACGAGATCGCGCAGGCCATGGTCTGGCTCATCGGGCGGGCGCATACGCTTGGCGAAGCGGCGGGTGCATCCTCGCTGGCGGCGGCCTATCGCCTGCGCCACGAGCTGCGCGGCAAGAAGGTCGCCCTCGTCTGTTCGGGCGGCAATACCTCGCTGGCACACCTCAA
>JAFMRP010000759.1 GCA_017354095.1 Ktedonobacteraceae bacterium | reverse complement strand
GGGAGGTGGTTCCGCTCGCTATTTGAGCAGACCATGAGTATACATTTGAAGGAGGAAGTCAGCAATGGCTAATATCACGCGTTACAATCCGTTCAGCGAGGTAGTTTCGTTGCGCGAGGCGATGGATCGGCTCTTCGAGGATAGTTTCTTTACGCCACGCCAGGCGCTCTGGGGCGGGCGTGGTGTGAATGCTAACCTGTATGAGACAAACGAGGGCTTCACGCTGCAGGTGCCGATGCCGGGAGTCAAGCCGGAGGATGTGGACATCACCGTTCAGCAGGACACGCTCTCGCTGAAGTGGGAGCTCAAGCCCCAGGTGCCTGAGGGAGCGACGGTGCATTGGAATAGCCTGCAGGCCGGCCAGTTCCAGCAGTCGTTTACGCTGCCAGCACCCATCAACAGCGAGCGCGTCGAGGCGCACTATGCCGATGGTATTCTGACGCTGCGCCTGCCCAAGGCGGAGCATGCCAAAGCGCGCACCATTAAAGTGAGCGCGCGTTAATATCCCGTTATAAAGCAAAACGAACCGGCCACCCGCAAGGGGTGGCCCTACATTTTGGGTGAGCAAGATGTTCCATCATCATTTGTCAATGTTCATGGGGGAGAGGCGCGGGCGTTTTTATTTTGTTGGTCGGGATATGAGTTATTGACCATCCCTAAGATGACTCATGGCCTTAAAGAGCTTTGTTTCGCGGTTTTCCTGGTTTCAGCAGGGAACGCAGCAATTGAACGGTTCCCAGAAAAAACTGTCCATTGGCCAGCATAGCAAACCCCTCCGCCATCCCCAGCGTCATCGCACCTCCGCTGGAGATCGCCAACCCTCGCAATGGGGTATTCGTAACGGTCTCCTCAAGCATCTTACGAGCCACAAGCTGTCGTTCTGGTTTATCATCCGCCACCATTTTCAACGCGGCTTCAACTACTGTTTTACGCAACAGCCTCCCAATCCAGGTCCCCTGCAGGTCGTTGAGTGTTGAATTGAGCGTATAAGACTTCTGACTCACACTTTTCATCTGCTCATAGCACTCCCCATAGAGAGCCGCGAAGGCTTGCTCTGAGATCGCGCCCTTATTGCTGGCAAGCTGCATATATTCGGTCAGGGCTTTGGGCTGCTCCAGTTTCGCCTGGAAGTTCGATTGAACGATCACTCTTTCATGCAAGCGAATATCACGGCTGGATGCCCCCACCAGGATCTCAAACTCGCCCCTCTCAACTACCCAGTCTGCCACCGTTACATCGTAGTGGGCAAAAGCCCGCTTTCCCAAAAAGAACGCCAGTGTCCGGCATTCTCCAGGCTGAAGCAGTATTTTTTGAAACCCTTTCAGCTCTTTCTCTGCTTTGAAAACTGAAGAGACGATATCATGAACATAGAGCTGCACGATCTCGGCACCTGCACATGTGCCTGTGTTCGTAATTGTCACTGTGACCTGTAACGTCTCATGCTCACTGAACTCGGTTGCGGAAAGCGTCAGATCCTGATAAGCAAAGCTGGTGTAAGAGAGGCCATGTCCAAAGGGAAAGAGCACCTCCTGGCAGGCAGTATCAAAATAGCGATAGCCGACAAAGAGACACTCGCGGTACTCAACAGACGCCCAATTTCCCGGGAAGTAGCGGGCTGAAGCGATATCTTCATAGCGTAGCGGATACGTCTCGGCTAGCTTGCCACTGGGATTGGCCACTCCCCAAAGCAGATCTGTTACAGCCCCGCCACCAGCCTGACCAGGCAGATGCATATGCAACACCGCCGCGACCTGATCAATCCAGGGGATTTCTATGGGTGAGCCACCAAAGAGCACAACTATCAGATCCTTGCGCACAGCTGCCAGGTGTTCCATCAAAGCATTCTGATTGGCTGGTAGGCGCATATGTGTCCGATCAAAGCCCTCAGACTCCGCCAATTCTGTCAGGCCCAGGAATACCACCACTCGTTCCGCTGCCTGTGCGACGTCACACGCATCCGCCAGCAGAGCTTCATCCACCTCTTCACTGAACCGGGCATACCCCGGAGCATAGCTAAATTCAACACCGTGCTCACGCAGCACATCCAGAGGCTGTTCCAGATGCAGTGGATTGACCATTGAGCTACCGCTCCCTTGATAGCGCATCTGCTCTGCCAGGTTGCCAATCACCGCCAGCTTTGTTGAGGGAGCAAGAGGCAAAATGTTCCTTTCGTTTTTCAGCAGCACCGCTGATTGAAGAGCAGCCTTCCGGGCTAGCTGGTGATGCGCGTCAGCATCATAACGGTAATCCGAACGTAGATTCTGCTGAGCCTGAAAGGTCATCGCCAGCAAGCGTTTCACCGTCTGATCCAGCACAGCCATTGGGAGCGTCCCCCTTCGCACGGCCTCAACAATACGTCGATCGTTGTCAAGGCCTCCGCCGGGCATCTCCAGATCCTGGCCTGTGGCGAGCCCAGCTACACGATCATTGCAAGCCCCCCAATCCGTGACCACTACACCTTCAAAGCCCCATTCTTCGCGCAGAATTGTAGAGAGCAGGATGATGTTTTCTGTGCAATACTCACCATTAAGCCGATTATACGCCGCCATCGCTGTCCAGGGTTGCGCCTGTTTGACTGCTTGCTCAAACGCTGATAGATAGATCTCGCGCAGGGTACGTTCATCCACCAGGGTATTGATTGTCATGCGCCGCGTTTCTTGATTGTTGGCGGCAAAGTGTTTGATCGAGGTGCCAATTCCTTTTGATTGAATTCCATCAATATAGGCGCAAGTCAGTTCGCCAGTGAGGTAGGGATCTTCAGAGAAATATTCAAAGTTGCGCCCGCAGAGTGGATTGCGCTTGATATTCATCCCTGGCCCAAGCAGGATAGAAACCTGCTCCTGTAAACATTCTTCACCCAGTGCCTGGCCGATCTGTCTCAACAGGTCAGGATCCCACGAGTTGGCAGTCATACAAGCCGGGGGGAAACAGGTTGCAGGAACACTGACATTGACGCCAAGAAAGTCCCCAGATCCGGGTTGTTTGCGCAGACCATGTGGACCATCACAGATCACGATGGAGGGGATGGCTAATCGCTCAATTGCTTTGGTGCTCCAGGCATTGCGCCCGGAGCACAGACTGGCTTTTTCTTCCAGCGTCATTTGCTTGATAATCTGATCAATATTCATAAACTGAGACTCATCTTTTCATCTTCTGATAGTTATCATCGCTTTTGTACGTAACAACCAGATAGCTTACCGATCAAGTTCAGCCAGTGCTGCCTCCAATACTGGTAACATCTTGTCCGCCTGTGGCATTTGCATCAGAACATAGCGTGCGGGGATCTCGTCATAACCGCGCAGCGCATTACGTAACGTTGTTGGATCAACCGCAGCCATGCCAGGAAGCGTGCTGGTAATCGTTCTGAGCACGGTATCCCAGGCTTGCTCATCATCAAAGAAAGCATTCAACGGGTTATCCAGGGTAATGGATGGTCTCCCGCTGAATGCCATGGACCAGCGATGGGTACCAGAACCAATCTCAAAAGGGATTGCATCATTCCCCGGAAGCTGGACGAAGGCCGTGGTATTCGGCGGAACGATGGCATCCACAGTGAGCTGTCCCTGTGCAATCTGCCAGGAGACTTCAGCCAGGCCATAGGGGGTGCGATGACGTGCTTGTGCTGAGT
>JAFMRP010000758.1 GCA_017354095.1 Ktedonobacteraceae bacterium | reverse complement strand
TGCCACGTCTGCTCACGCAGCATGGCTGCCAGAGCATCCAAACCCAAGCACATGCCTTAGCCTTGCCAGCAGGAACGTCCGAGGGACAGGCCTATTACGACGACATCGTCGCCCAATTGGATGGTCTCGAACGAGGCCTCCCTGGCAAACTGGTGCAAGCGCGTGAAAATCTCTGATGGACTGACGCGTGAGAAGCCGACCTCTCCGCCTCGGGTATAACAATAGCGGCAGCCAAAGGGGCAGGGTTCCCCCACGGGGACCAATACCCGCTTCTTTTCGACGGTAAACGCAATCCGTTGGTTCATGAACACTGTCCTCTTCCGGTTTACTCCCACGCGATCTGGGAGCCGCTGTTCGGGTAGTGACTTCTCACTGTGGTACCCCCCAAGACCATCAGGAGTCGTCGCGTGGAAGGACCGCTTCTCTGCGATCGCTGATCAAGCGCTGCAGTGGCTTCTGAAGCCACATCAGGCCTCTCTAAAGAGAGCGTACACCAGAACATATGAAAAAAACAAGGCCTCTCCCACCTTGGTGGACAGAAAGGAACATATGTCAAAAAAAGAGCAATGATGACCATCCGGTAACAATGGGTGAGAATCATACGATATGGCAAAAGTGTGCAACCAACAGCCCCCTTGGTATCGTCTCGGTACTGATGTGACACATGGTTCCCCTCTGCGAGAGCGTAAGCAACATACACGACAGAACCGCAAGGAAGCATCCTGGCACAGGCTCAGGCGACTCGATAGGCCGTTTTCTCAGGAAGCTACTGTACCCACGTCTCATTTGGTTTGTAGGCTGCGATACTCCCCTTCACACTCGAGCCCACCCCAACGTCCCACCACACCGCCAGCACCTTGCTCTCTCCCCGCCAGGCCGTGCTATACTCATGAGGCCATCATACACTGCAGGGGCGAGGCGAATGTTGGCCTCGCTCACTCACGCGTCATGCAACCCGATAGCTGCCGCTCCCCGCAGAGTCGCCTCTCATCGTCATGCTGCGGGGATTGATTTCTCCAAGCCCCCTGCAACCAGGGCATGTTCTACTATTCGCATCTCACTGCGGAAGATCATGGGAATTGACCTGGAACATACGGCTCGTGGGTATATTTTTGACGGCAGGATATAACATGCGATAGAAGTAAACCCAAGAGCCTATAAGATGACAATAGCTTTCCGCAATGAAAGGAGCCATTTATTGCTCTTTTATGCGGTCACCGCAGTTTGCGTTTTCACAAGCTCACAATGCCTGCGGTTTTAATCAGGCAACAGACACCGAGATTTTACACAACAGTTGACAAACTACCCGAGCAAAGGAATAGAGACCACATCATCAAAACCTGCATGGAGTGAGGCTGTTCAAGCTGGCGAATCACCGCGTTCAAGAACGTTGGGAGCAAGAGAAGATATCGGCTCATGTGTCTTCCCAGGGAGTCGGAATGCTGCCAGAACGGCCAGGCATGCGGATGCCAGGAAAATAATGGTGATCATGATCGTTCCCCCTGTGAGTGATTTCCATGCCTCTGTCGAGATCCCGATAATGGCTCCTTCCAATCCTGTGCCAAGAGCAAATCCGAGTGTCGTCGAGAGTTGCATCGACGCAACAGCGTACCCTTCCTGGTCTGTTGGAGCGGTTTCCAGTACCACGAGGTTTGCTGTTGCAAAGGCAATGCCCATCCCGGTGCCTGCTATTGCCCAGGCCACGACCACCACCACCACGGGTACAGAGGGAAAAAGAAGACTGGTCGTGCCAACCGTCCCCACAATGAGAAGGGCGAGTCCTGTCAAGACGAGAGGACGCCGACCATATCGGCTGACCACACGAGTCTGGATCCAGGCACCAACGGTCCAGGTGAGCGTCGCTGCTGTGACTGCCATCCCTGCTACCAGGGAACTTTGCGCTTGCATGGAGGTCAGCGCAAGTGGCAGAAAAGCACGTTCCCCAAAATACGTCAACCCGAGTAATCCAAGCGTCGCAATCGCTGCAGGAAGACCTGCGCGCGCCGTCAGCGTGCCAGAAGGGAGCAATCGGCGGAGCGCCATTCCCCCCATGGTCAATCCTCCCACCACAAAGAGGAGCAGAAGAGGGATCGAGTGGATTGCCAGTCCGAGAAGCGCAAGCGTTGCACCCAAAACAAGTTGCCCTGTCGTCACTATCCGTTGCCCATTGGCGTTTCTTTGTTCCTGAATCCTTTGAGGGAAAGGCGACCCTAATTTCATGGAAGATACAACGAACAACATCGCAAGTGGACCCAAGGGGAGAAGCCCCAGGAACACCCATCGCCATCCAATCAATGCCACAATCATCCCTGCGAAAGACGGCCCGATAAGTCCAGGGATGACAAAGGTCGTTGAAAGGAGAGCGAGCATTTGAGGCTTGCATGTATCAGGGTAGAGGCGTCCAATAGCGGTATTTCCCAAAGAGGCAAGCGTACCAGCCCCAAATCCCTGGATGGCTCGGCCAAGCAGCAACATCGCCATCGATGGAGCAACCCCTGCGACCAAAAGACCGAGGTCGAACAACAGCATGCCTGTTCCGTAGGCGACGGCGAGACCGTGTCGATCTGCTTGATCGCCGCCAATCACAATGCCAACCAGACTGGTCAGCATGAACATACTGAACGTCCAACCGTACCATGCCAGTCCGCCAAGCTGAGCCACGGTGTTGGGCAAAACAATAGGAACGGCAAGCTCTTCAAAAGCAGGGCCGAGTGTGAACAACATAAGTCCGATGGTCAGGCTCCAATACGGCGAACTCCAAATACCCTTGGTATGTGCTGGAACGGATGTCGTTTCTTTCTTCGATAGAGTCAAGAGCTCTCGACTCCTTTTCGCGTTGTGACAGACACTATGTAACTCCTTGTGCAAGATAGTATCAGCCTGGTAATAATTGAAGAGCGAATAGGCCTTCATGCACCATGAATGTGGGATGTCAGCTCAGACGTTCTATCACCATCTAACTGTGCAAGGTGCCCAAATTGTCGTTCTAGTCCCGCTATTTGTTCATTCACTTTCGGCTTGACTAGGTTGTAGTTTTACATCGGACATGGCAAGCTGCCTTTCTTTAGCTTATTTACTCAGTTTCAATATCATTTATACGAAAGAACTTAATATCGAGCAATTGCTCGATATCCTAAAATACTCGTTATCGAGGAGTTGGCTCTTTGAGGGCTCTCCATGACTGCGGCTCTTTCCGTATGCTAGCGCTTTCACACAAAGCGCGGCCCTGGGTAGAAGGTTGCTCTGGCGAGGTGGCGGGTATCTTGAGCTTGAGAAACGTCAAACTGCGCATGACGGCACAGGGGTCAGCGCACCTCAAAACGCCAACGGTACGCCTAGCTTGAGATGCGCTGGCTTCTTCATCAGAACGGAGGCATGCCCCGCTTTGCATCGGGGAGGAACACACTCACGGAATCGGCGACCCCCGGTCCCTTCCCAGCCTCATAGTCCTCCTCGCCTTGAGATTCACTGGTTACGGTGATCTCTTGTGCGGCCTTATCCACCTGGTCGGTGGTCACCGTGTCTGCGTTCAACCCCATCTCAGCACCTCCTAGTGGCTGTCGGACGTCAGGATTGCCTGCCGCGTCGAAACTCCACGCGCTGAGGTCCAGAGGAAAAGCCTGGTCACCA
>JAFMRP010000757.1 GCA_017354095.1 Ktedonobacteraceae bacterium | reverse complement strand
CCCCGCCGCCTGTATTGTTCAGATCCAGCGGGTGGATGTTCCCTTTCCGCTGGCTCTCATCTCCCATATCTACTGTTGTCTGACTGGCCTGTAAATGGGGGGGCGGGATCGGCCCCGATGCAGAAACGTACAGAGGGCTGTCAATCACATAATGCGTTTTCATATCTTCTGCCCTGAGGCGGTGACTCCCCGGCGTCCAGCTAGAATCGATCTGCATTTGTATGACCGCCTCGCCATCTGAACTGATCCGCACAGGCTTTCTGGTCGCGTCGGTGTAGAGCGGTGCCTGGATATCGCGTGTCAGGATGATTTGTGAGAGTGGCTGGCAATGAAGAAGATGAATAGTAACACTGTCGCCATGTTTGACGACGTTGCTTGAAAGCAGCAGCAGAGGTGTGGAGTTTAGCCCGCTGGTGTCATGCGAGCGGCGGCTAAATGTGAGGATAACAAGGGTACAATCAATAATGATGCCGGAAAGGGCCAGGATGAGCAGCGCAAGGAAGAGTTTGCGCCAGCGCCCGAGGCGTGGAGCGGGATGACGTCGCGGCGCTGGCGGCACCGGAGCGGCCTTTTTATGTGCTACTTCGGGTTTAGGGGTAGGAGGGACCGGGAACGTCTCCTCCCAGGGAGTTGCGGGACTGTGTTCAGCCAGTGCTGAGCCCGGGTCTGATACGGGTATGTGTGTCCATCCGGCGTCAGAATATGAGGGGATATATAGCGGAGGTGCCTGGTTGGGCACCTGTGCATACACCTCTTCGGGCGACCTGGCGTGATCAAATTGGGCCCGTGTCTCTTTGAGTTGGGAACGATTCAACAGCGAGGATTGACAATTGTCACAAAATGCTGACGTACCAGTAAACTGGTTGTTACAACGCAAACACCACTTCATAAAGCCGCTATTCTCCCTGCGCACTATGCCACATAGACCACCTGATGCCGAGCCGCGTCCACTGTGTTGCAAGCGACCATTGTGGGGGTCGCCAGTAGAGGCGGGTGTGAAAATGCTTAACGGGCAACTTATATGTATCCAATTATGCTTTTATGAGTGATTTTTGTCCATGTTTTGCTTAAAACATGGGAAAGTGGTACCATGCAATTCGTTACACAAGTAACAAATTTTGTGATATGTGTATCTTTTCGAGCATTTTCTACAAAATGGTAGATGGTGTCTTGCATAAGTCGACCATTTCTATGCATTATGATAGCAGGCATATTTGTGTTTTCTTTGGAGGTCTAGATGGATATTCTTGTTATTGGTTGTGGGGTTTCTGGTCTTAGCACGGCTCTGTGCCTGTTGCGTGAGGGTCATCATGTGCGTATCTGGGCGAGGGAGCTTCCTCCACATACAACGTCTAACATAGCGGCTGCTATCTGGCATCCTTATAAGGCGTATCCTCCTGATAAAGTGACGGCCTGGGGCAAGCGGGCGTATGAAGTATTCAAAACGTTGATGGTGGATGAAGACTGTGGCATTTTTATGACGCCCTTGCTGGAGGCGTTCTACACGCCGCAGCCAGATCCGTGGTGGGTTGACGCGGTTGAGAACTTTCGTCATGCCCGCTCGGATGAGCTGCGACCGGGTTATCAGGACGGCTATGTATTTGATGCGCCAGTCATCGACACGCGGATCTATCTTGACTACCTTGTGCAGAGATTCCAGAAAGAGGGCGGCCAGATTGAGCAGCGCACGCTAACCGGCCTGGAGGAGGCATTTGCTCACTGCGCGACAGTGGTCAACTGTAGCGGCCTGGGAGCGCGTGAACTGGTTAACGACCGGGATATCCATGCCGCGCGTGGGCAGACGGTGCGTATCCGGCATAACGGCAGCCGCCTGGCGTTATTGGATGAAGAGAATCCTCAGCAAATGGCCTATGTCATACCGCGTATTCGGGATATGATACTGGGCGGTACATACGAGGAGTATGTTGAGAGCACAGAGGTGGATGAAGAGGAGACGCGGGCCATTCTGAACCGCTGCGCCAGCGTTGCCCCGGAACTGGCCAACCTGCGGCCCGAGGATATTCTCAGCGTGCAGTGTGGGTTGCGGCCCGTGCGCTCAGTGGTACGTCTGGAAGCGGAACGGTTGGCCCCTGATCGTTTGTTATTGCATAACTATGGCCATGGAGGGGCTGGTATTACGCTTTCATGGGGCTGTGCTGAGGAAGTAGTGGCTCTGCTGCGCCAGCACAGGAGCTAAAAGTGGGGTCAGGTCTGTAGGGAGACAAAGTTCTGGCTAATACGGGTCAAGACTGTCCGCAATCGATGCTATACTGCGGGAAAAGCGCACCACAGGAGGGCACTCGTATGAATTATGATACCGCATTACTTGTTATTGATGTGCAGGCGGGCATGTTTGCTGAAGCTGACCCGGTCTACCAGGGAGAGGAATTGCTTGAGCGCATCAACACGCTGCTCGCCGGGGCTCGCCAGGCGAACGCACCGGTTATCTATGTGCAGCATGGGAGTAAGCGAGCGGGTCATCCGCTGGAGATTGGCACGTCTGGATGGCATATTCACCCGGCTATTGCCCCTCACGAGGGCGACATCGTCGTGCAGAAGGCCATGCCTGATGCATTCTACAAAACGACGCTGGAACAGGAACTGCGTGCGCGTGGTATTAAGAAGCTGGTGATTACAGGTATTCAGAGTGATTTTTGCGTTGATACCACAACCAGGCGAGCGTGCAGTCTTGACTATGACGTAACGCTGGTGCAGGATGCGCACAGCACCTGGGATCTGAAAGGATTGAGCGCGGCGCAAATCATTGCCCACCATAATGCTGTGCTGGGCGATTGGTTTGCCACGTTGAAAACGACCAGTGAAGTGACGTTTCAGGGACAGCCGACTGAGGCAGATTGAGCCTCAGTCGTGCCAGAGCACGAGGGTAGTTTCCTGCTGCGCGTCCAGCGTTGCCAATTCGGCAGAGGTCGGTGACCAGGCAGCGAGCAATTGGCCGGAGATGCTTGAGGAAGGGGCTGGCTCTTCCGCATCGCCGCAGAGCAGGCGTTTCTCGCTTGAAGCGATCACGATACGTCCGGTGAGTGAGACACTGATCGTGCGTGGCATCGCCGGTAGCTTCGTCCATGCCAGCGCCTGATGCTGGCTGTGTACGTTCCAGCCCAGCACGCGATTATCACGCAATGCCCCGACTAACTGTGCTCCGTCAGGCGACCAGGCCAGGCTCGTCACTTTCTGCCCGGTTGCGGCTATCTGCCAGGGTTTGCCTGGATTATTCACGTCCCAGCATACCACCGTGCCATTGCTTGCGCCGATCGAGAGCAGAGGTTCTACTGGCGACCACTGCAGCGCCCCTATTGCTCCGCTGCGCAGGTTGCCGGTCGAAATCGCCAACGGTAGGGGTGGTTGAGGGACTGCCAGCGCGGCGGGCGACAGTGGGTAGATCAGCACATGGTTCTCCTCCCAGACTGCCAGTTTACCATCTTGAGACCAGCTTATGGTCTCGACGTTGCGTGCGTTGAGAGCGATGATAAGTGGCAACAGGGCCTGTTTGGCGGTATCCCAGAAGAGTATCTCGCCGGGAGTATTGAGGGCCAGCGCTCGTCGATCTGGCGACCATGTCAGCCCGTTCACCTGTAGCGTCTGTGGGATTTGTAATGTATGCATACTGCCATC
>JAFMRP010000123.1 GCA_017354095.1 Ktedonobacteraceae bacterium | reverse complement strand
CTGTGGTAGGCGAGGCTGAGACGGCCCTCCGCAAGGGAGGGCCTTACATATCCAGCCTAAAACTTTCCCTTTTTCCCCCTTCCATGTAGATAGACATTGGGTTACAACTAGACATAGTTGCTTATTGTATAGCACCGTGAACTCACTATACACCAGATACTCAACAATATTCGAGAAAAAAGCGCAACTTATATTCTAATAGAAGAAGGATCTAACTATGCCAGCAGGACCTGAAAAACACTTTGAGGCAGGACTAGAAGGGGAAAAAGCAGATAGCGCACCACCTGGAGGGGATCTTTCCGGACTTCTTTTAAAAGAGCACGCTAGCACTGACACTAATAAAGTCGAAACAACTAAAGTTGAAACAACGACATCCGATAGCGAGCGCAGCGGGTTCATGGATAGACTACGAGAGAGCGCGCACAACTTGTGGGACACCATACGTGGTAGAGAGCACCAGACATCTACTGACCAGTCAGCGAGTAGCAATCCCGGGCAAGACATTTCTCCGGCGCAAGGGCTTGTACCTGGAACACCCAGGGAATATTGGGAAGGCAAAACGGATGATCCGCATGCGCTGCTTCCTGCAGGGTCTATTCAACATTGGCGTGGAGGCCCACCAGAATCAGAACCAGGGCTTGTGCGTGGAACACCGAGAGAATTTTGGGAGGGCAAAACGGATAATCCGTATGCCCAACTTCCTGCAGAGTCTATTCAACATTGGCGAGCAGGGGGAGGAGGAGGAGGAAGCCCGTCGAATCAGTGGCAAGAAGGGTTTGTACTTGGAACGCCCAGAGAATATTGGGAAGGCAAAACGGATAATCCATATGCCTGGCTTCGTGCAGATTCTATTCAACATTGGCAAGGAATACCAAAAGAATTTCGGGAAGGCGAAACGGATAATCCATATGCCAAAGAATAGATGAGGGCCGCCCGCTGATACTCCTGTCTGCGAGCGGCCCCATGCCAATCCCCTACACCATGATTACATCAAGCAGGGGTGCATCCTGGCCATCATCTTCAATGATAGTAATCTCCCTCGCACGTGTGGCGCTCTTCAGATCAATCAGAGCGGCCTCTAGTTCTAATCGCAGGCCGGAGAGCGCATTAATGCGCAGGGCATCGAGCTCGGCGCCGATAGAGAGGCCGTGGTCGGCCTTGTAGCGCCGGATCTGGCCGAGCAAGTCCAGCAGGGCGGTGCCGGTCTGCTCAGCGCCGGTATCCAGCCATTCCGGGTGCTCCGCGGGCCAGTGCGCGCGATGGATTGAGATGGAGCTTTCCCACTGGCGGAACAGGCCCTGATAGATCTCTTCCGTGATGAAGGGCAGGAACGGCGCCAATAGCTTCAGGGTGGTGAGCAGAACCTGATAGAGCGTCCAGCAGGCAGCTTCGCGCGGCGCTCCACTGGCGTTGTAAAGCCGGGACTTGATCAGTTCCAGGTAGTTATCGCAGAGATCGGACCAGAAGAAACGTTCGATAGCTCCACGCGCCGCGGCATAATCGTTGCGCGCCAGCTCTCGGGTAGCAAAGGCTATCGTGCGCGCCAGGCGCGAGAGCAGCCAGCGATCCGTAGGCAGCAGGCCAGGGGGCAGTTGCTCGGAGTGGAGAGCCTCACGCGAGATTGCAGCGAAATGGGGAGCCGCGAACCGGCAAGCGTTCCACAGTTTGGTAACCAGGCGGCGCCCGGCAGCCATCGTCTCCCGGTTAACGAGGGTATCGCTGCCGGTCTTGATGGAGGTAGCCCAGTAGCGCAGGGCATCGGCTGACTCCTGCTCGATCAAGGGCCACGGCTCATCGCTCGCGTTCGACCTTGATTTTGACTTTGAAATCTTGCTGCGGCTCTCCGAAAGAGCGTGTCCAGAAACCATTATTTCCCGCCAGGGGGCTTCCCCGGTATGATTGAGCGCTTTAACGATCGTGTAAAAGGCCCAGGTACGGATGATATCGTGCGCCTGAGGGCGCAGGGTCGCCGGGTAATGCCGTGCTAAGCGGGCGGCATCGTCTGGCCAGCCGGCGATGAGCAGTGGCGAGCAGGACGACGTAGCCCAGGTATCCATAACGTCCGTTTCGGGCTCGAAGTCGGTTGAGCCGCAGCGGCAGGGCTGGCATGGAGTCGTCGTGCGCGGATCGAGCGGCAACTGTTCAAGCGTCGCCAGCGTGATCTCGCCACAGGAGCGACAGGTCCAGGCCGGGAAGGAAACGCCGTGGAAGCGCTGGCGCGAGATGCACCAGTCCCATTGCAGGTTCTCAACCCAATGCTCGTAGCGGCTGCGCATATGCTCAGGATACCAGCGGATCGCGCGTCCGGCCTCCAGTAGGCGATCTTTCTGATCGAGAACGCGAATGAACCACTGGCGAGTTTGCAGGTACTCGACCGGGGTACCGCAGCGCTCGTGCGTGCCGATGGTGTGCTGGATAGTTTGCTGATCAAGAGTGAGGCCCTGATCGGCCAGAGATGTCAGAATACGCTGACGAGCCTGGGCAACGGGGAGTCCAGCGAGCGAGCCAGCCAGTTCGCTCATACGGCCATCGCGCCCGATAGCGGCACGCAGCGGCAGTTGATAGGTGCGCCACCAGCGAACGTCGGTTGAATCGCCAAAGGTGCAGCACATAACGGCGCCACTGCCCTTTGTTGGATCCGCCAGTTCATCGGCCATAATCGGAACCTCGATATGTTCCTGATGCGAGAAAGCCGTGCTTGCAATGCTGGCCTTTGTGCCGATCAGGTGTGCGTAGCGTTGATCGGTAGGATGGACAAAAATGGCGACGCAGGCGGGCAGCAGTTCAGGGCGCGTCGTCGCGATGGGCAGGATGGAACCGTCGTGCGCGCGAAAGGACAGCGTTGTGAAGCGGGTTGACAGATCAGCGTCTTCAACGTCGGCCTGGGCGATAGCAGTCTGGCATTCAGGGCACCAGAGCGTTGGCGCGATCTGGGTATAGACGCGGCCTGCCTGATACAGCTGAATGAACGACCACTGCGAGACGCGCTGCGCGCCCGGTGAACTGGTAGAGTAGCGGTGGCGCCAGTCAACGCTCAGGCTGAGGCGGTGCCAGAGATCGGTGAAGCGCTGCTCAGTCTGCTCGATAACTTCCTGGCAATGCGCTAGAAACTCGCCGCGCTCCATCTCCGTAGCTTTGCGACCAATGGTTTTCTCGACAAAGCGTTCGGTTGGCAGGCCATTGTCATCGAAACCCATGGGGTAGAGAACACGCTCGCCGCGCATACGGTGGAAACGAGCGATAACATCGGTCTGTGTGTAAGAGTAGCAGTGGCCGATGTGCAGCTCACCGGAGACGGTAGGAGGTGGCGTATCGATCGTGAAGATGGGACCGGAGCTGTGTTCGCCGTAGGCGTAGATGTCGTGCTCGGCCCAGAAACGGGCCAGGCGCGGTTCGGCCTCGTGAAAATGGTAGCGGTTGGGCAACATACTGGTAGTACCTCTTTCTGTTTTCCTGATTGCGTTGCACTTTGAACGCAAGGAAGTACTAAAAAACGCTGCCACCTCACAAGGACGAGGGCAGCGCATGTGCTCGTGGTACCACCTTGATTCGGCTATCGATCCGCCCAACCGGTCAGGGATCGACAACCCTCACAGGGCGTTAACGGGCCAACCCGGAATGCTCTAGTGCCGTGTGTAGAAAAGCACGGCCTCGCGCATTCGACTCACGAGCCACGTTCGAGGGCTATTCACTGAAGGAGGCTCGCACCCGGTGACCTCCGTTCTCTGGCAGGTTAGTCCCCTCTACTCCGCTCGTTCGCTGTCTTTTTGTGTATATACTCTGCTACTATGATATGCTCTTATTGGTGTTTTGTCAAGTAATTGAAAATGTGTCTAGCAGGAGTAATCGATACCAAGAGGCAGGTCCTGATCCAGCGATTGCGTCATTATAGCTCCACGTGCGGGCTCATACCGGAGTCCACCGCTGGTTCTGACAGTATTCGCGCAGACGGGCAGGCGCATACGTAGATTGATCTGCCATTGTGTGCCAGCCTGGCGCTGTAAAAGAAAGCGATAGTGCCAGCCTGAGGCATCTTTTTTCGCCGCGCCTGGTTCAGTCCACTGCACCGTAATGGCATGGGCCTGTTCAAGGTTATTAAGGATAAAATCGCCCTGAGCGGTTTTGCGCTCAAACGTTGCCAGTATACCATGATCGTTCCAGCCTTTCTGAGAGAGGATCATGCTGCCGGGAGGCAGATGCAGCTGGACATAGCCATGGTAGGAGACACCACCAAGGATAGTGCCGGCTGGAGACCAGGTATAATTCAGAGTAGTGGTATGTGTGGCGTTGCCGGACTCATCAAGCAGCACCTCGTCGTTTAGTGAATTGATGATCGAGCTATTGGCGCGATTGCCGCCGATATTGGTATCGACCACGAACAGGCCATCGTGTGTCAGGGGACCGATGGTGGAGGCCAGTTGGTGATGGAGCAGCATATCTTCAGCAACCGACGAATTGAAATAGACCTGCAAATCTTTCGAGCGCATTGAATCGAGCAGCACCTGCAGCAGCTGGCTGAGCGGCACGCTTTCCGACCACTGAGCAGGAGAGAACGTCCGCTGGTCGTGCAACTGCGTCATTCCCAGGCTAACAGCAGCCTGGGCCAGCGGAACCAGGACACTGGTGGGCTGATAAGGGAACAGCGCCGCGGCACGCGCTGTAGCTGGCGGGCGAAGCGAAGTGGGATGATTGGCCCCGGAGAGGGAGAGCAGGCGCTGGATCAGGGCTGGAGTAATAGCGATCACGCCTTGCACAGGTACTTTGCCACCTTCACGGGCATAGTTGAGTTCGGCATAGCGTGCAGAAGTGGGGAAATCGGCATCCAGGTTAGCGTCGCGCAAGTTCCAGCTACGTGAAGAGAGGAAGTGGCCGAACCATTGATACGCGATGGGATAGGGAATTTGCTTGCCTGACGAAGTAAAGGGATGATCGAGCATATTCACATCGATAATGCGCATACCCGTCATTTTACCGCCAGAGAACGTCGCAAAGCCATAATTGCCAATAACACCGCCACCGGGGCGCAGTTCTGCCGAATCGAGCAGTTCCAGCAGGTAGTTAGCCGGAGCAGAGACGCCCAGCAGCGCGGGTAGTACCGGCAATGCCAGCTCGATATCAGCCAGCCAGGTATAGAGGCTCGGAACAGTCTTTTGAAAACTCTCAAAGAGGGCGGCAGTACGTGCATCGTAGCTAACATCGGAGGTACGCAACTGACGTGCCTCAGCGAGTGCGGCCTCAACAAATTGGCGGATTTTATGCACCTTGGAGCCTATGAAGTCCAGGTCACTCTGAGTAATGCCGCTTCCCTGAGCCTTCAACGGATCTTGAAAGCGTGTCAGGAGTGTTTTTATGCCATCGCAGATCTCAATGCCGGCACGGGCCATCCAGATGGAGAGGGGAACCAGATGTTTGCCCGCATAAAGGCGTGTATTAAGAAAGGGAAGGTGGGTACTGATGACGGGAAAACCGTGCAGATCGTTATCGAGACGGGTAAACGAGCTGCGGGCCAAACCGAACTCTTTGCCGGATTCATCGATCAGCCCGATATCAGCGGCGTGCTGAGCAAACTGACTCAGCAACGCCTGTGCCTTCTTCATATGGGCAACGCCTTCGTGCTCTTCCGTCACCGTGCGCAAAATCTGCGTGCCATAGATCTGATAGTCCATTACAGAAAAGAATGAAGCGGCTCCACACAGGAACAGGAGGCAGATCAGCAGTAGATACAGCGACCAGATCTTGCGCCGCTCTTTTATCCTGACGTGTTGTACAATACCCACCCACGACCTCTACAGACTACCTTCTTCACACGCCACCGGTGTAAAAAACAGGAGGGGCACCGATTACAGCTATTTCTATTCAGTATAGCGCAGGATGCAAGTTTTTTGACGCCCTGGCGCTGCGTGTGGTTGAAACTTTTCAATTTGGGCAGACGTGAAAGCGATGAGGAACAAAGAACAGTGGGAGGGATAACGATGCCTGGCTGGCATGATATCCACAAGCATATGCGGGTCTATTCCGCCGATCAACGCGACCTGGGGCATGTAGCAGACGTCTATGAAGACTCATTTCTGGTACGAAAAGGCATCTTTTTTCTTAGCGACCGTTACATCCCCTATAGCGCCATCGCGACCATTACCGGTGAGCAGGTGCAGCTAACCATGAGCGCAGCCGAAGCCAACGACAAGGAATGGAGCAAGCGTCCAGACTATGAAGAGCACCTGGGAGATCCGACGCAATTAATGTATGACCGTGGGCATGGTGTGCATGATCCTTTTGAGGGAAGCCAGCCTGAGGCCCAGTGAAGCAAAATATCACAATGAAACCTGGCAAAGAATAAGTAAGTGGAAAAGGGTCGAACAAGATACGGTCAGAACCTGATTCCATCTAAGGTAATCACCCGATGTGACGATCTCTTCCACTCTTTAAAATAGAGGAAGGAAGATACAACAATGGAAACGTAGCTATCGGCGCCAGCGCTGTTTGGCAGCCTGTAAGTGCTGACCACGAGGCCACACGGAGTCCGACGCTGCTTTTGTCGGTAAGTTTCCTGAAGGGAGCGTGGAAACATGGCGATTGTTGATCCTGTCAGAGACGAGCGCAGAGCCAGGTTAGCTCTCAAGACGACTGTGATGAACCGTTTTTCGAAGGACATGGCATCAGAGTTCGTCGCTGACGTGGGAAGCCTGTCCTCTACACGTAGTACAGTGCGTAATGCCGAGTCACTGTTAGACCTGGATTCACCACCGTATGACGAGGAAATGATGGAAGAGGAGGATTTGGAGGAGGAGGAAACGAACGTATCGGGGGAAATCCCAGCACGTTCAGCAAAAGTTAATATTACAAACACCAAGCAGGCATCGGGGACGGAGGATGCCTTTCAGAGCTATCTGCGTGACATTCGCGGCCTGGGTCTGCTCACACATGCGGAGGAGATTGATCTAGCCCAGCGCGCCGCTGCGGGTGAGCAGGCGGCTCAACGCAAGCTCATCGAATCGAATCTGCGCCTGGTGATCGCCATTGCGCGGCGCTACACCAGTACTGGAGTTCCACTCGTTGATTTAATTCAAGAGGGAAACCTGGGATTGATGAGAGCGGCTGAGAAGTTCGATTACCAGCGAGGCTGTCACTTCGGTACGTACGCCACCTGGTGGATACGACAAGCGGTCAGCCGAGCCGCAGGAGAACAATCTCGTATGATTCACCTGCCAGAACATGTGGCAACGCGGCTACGCAAAGTCAGAAGGGCAGCGGCCCAGTTGTCGCAGGAAAACGGGCTAGACCCACTGCCTGAACAGATAGCGGTGGCTTGCAATATTGGTGTTGAAGAAGTGGTTGATCTGCTTGGCATTATCGAGCAGCCTGTCTCGCTCGATACGCCGGTTGATGACGAGTCGCGCTACTCGCTGGCGGATACGTTGGAAGATAGCGCGACGCCCGCCCCGGCTGAAACGGCTTCGCAGCATCTGCTTGGTGAGGAGCTTCATCGCGCGCTCGCGCTGCTGACTCCACGCGAGCGCTCGGTCATTACGCTGCGTTATGGCATTGGTGATGGGCGCAGTCGCACGCTTTTAGAAGTCGGCAAAGAGCTGGGTATTTCGCGCGAGCGTGTGCGCCAGCTCGAAGTGGTGGCTCTCATGAAATTACGTGGCATGAGCAATAGCAATGCTCTGCGTGAATGTGTCTAGTTTTTGATATCCTCAAGCAGCACCAAACTAGCGGCAGCCAGTGATGGAACGAGGCGCTTTAAAGCGTTTCGTTCCATCACCGTTTTTTCCTAGCCATTCCCAGTACCAGTTTCCCCAACACATTTTCCTGGGCATGAGACAAATGGTCCATCGTTATATTCTTCCATAAAATACAGGCAGATAAGCAGAATTAAGGAACTTATCTCTGTATATTTTCGCTATGCTGGAAGATACACGTTTTCACAAGTCTTATTGCGTGACTATAGGTGGCGGCCCTTCGTTTCGAAATGACAGTGATTAGCTGTTATGGCATTAACAGCTAATCTGCTATGACGGTATTATGACAAAAATATGCAGCAACGGCGCAGCCTATATAACGGTGATCTAGTCAGGCAGGAAGATAATACATGAAACGACCTCCTTTGAGAGATGTTCTAGGGCTTTTTGTTAGTAGCCGCTTTTTGCTGATCATGGTAACCTATTTCGGCTATATTCTGCTGACCTCAGCCAAATATTCCAGCGAGCCAGTTGATATTGCTGGGCTTTTCTCTAGCTGGAATCACTGGGATGCTGCCAACTACGTTTCCATCGCCCAGTATGGTTATACAAGCAAATATCAGCTCGCTTTTTTTCCGCTCTTCCCGCTTCTCATTTCCTCGGTTGCTTTTCCTTTTGGGAGTTGGGGATACATGATGGCGGGCATGATTATTAGCAATCTTGCACTATTGGGATCGATGTTTGTGCTCTATCAGTTAGCACTTGAATTTGGTGGCGATCTACTAGCACGAAGGACATTGCTCTATCTGTGCATTTTTCCGACGGCGTTGTTTTTTTTCGCCGCCTATAATGAGTCGCTGTTCCTGTTTCTGGCATCGAGCTTCTTTTTAGCTCTGCGACGCAAACAATGGTGGTTGGCGGGAATGCTTGGTATGCTGGCTGCATTGACGCGCAGCCTGGGGCCGATGCTGGCGATCCCTTACCTCTATGAGCTCTGGCTCGCACGTGACAGCATCCTGGCCAGCAAAAAAAACACGATTGCTGGTGTCGCGCCAATCATCCTGATCCCCGTGGGAACATTGCTCTACAGCTTTTACTGTTGGAAAAGCACCGGCAATCCCTTTATGTTCGCAGCCGTGCAAGACAACTGGGCACGCCAGGCAGCACCGCCCTGGAGTGGTCTCTGGCAGGCTATCGTCGAACTGGTAGCGGTGCAGCCATTTGGCTCGTTCTATCAGGCACATATCTTGCTTGACCTGGGAGCGACCGCGGGATTTATCGCGCTGCTCATTGCGGGTTGGAACCGGATACGCACCAGTTATAGTATCTGGATGGCAACCATGCTCGTCTGTTTTCTACTGGCACCAAGCCTTGGTCAGCACGATTCACTGATTTCTAACCAGCGCTTCGTCCTGGAGCTCTTCCCTGGCTTTATTGTTCTGGCCATGCTCAGTATTAAGTATCCCCGGCTGCACAATACACTGGTGATCATCTTCCCAGCGCTGCTGGCGACGCTCAGTATCATCTTCGTCATGAATCGCTGGATGGTGTAGAGGCAGGCTAACGTGGGGGGATCGATAGCGCAGTGAACCAAAGTACAGCATCTCTAGAAAAAGAATCACTAGAAACCTCAGAAAGCAAAAGAAAAAATGTATTACCAGGCGTTCACAGGAGCTTGAGTGTCTACGCTGCTTTTCTCA
>JAFMRP010000756.1 GCA_017354095.1 Ktedonobacteraceae bacterium | reverse complement strand
CAGGCAGACATCATACTCATCTTGCATCTGGCGCGACAGCTCGTTCAACCAGCCTTTCAGGCGTATACCATGCTGATCTTTGCTGGCGGGGATAATGCACGTGATCACATTCTCATGTTCATAACAGACCGAACCGGGATAGTTATCCTGGATACGCCTGCGCACCACTCCACCAATACGCTTGTAATGTACCTGCAATCCCTGCGCATTTTCTCCGGTCTGGCTCTGCTGCTCGTTGCGGGAGTGCCGTAGGGAAGAGAGACCCTGATCATTGATATGTTTGACCTCTACA
Organism: Ktedonobacteraceae bacterium; assembly: GCA_017354095.1. Lineage (GTDB taxonomy): Bacteria > Chloroflexota > Ktedonobacteria > Ktedonobacterales > Ktedonobacteraceae > Bu33. The sequence goes on along the minus strand of JAFMRP010000756.1, from coordinate 3,360 downwards.
ATTACCGCCGTATGCGACTTGTTGAGATCGCAGCCGAGAAAATGAGCACGCTGCCGCAGCAGTTCTTCCGATTCAGTCGTGCCCTGCATCAGATCGTCGAAGAAGCTCTTGACCACATTCTTCTGCGTAAGCTGGTTGACCAGGTAGCTGTTTTTAATCGCAATCGCCGCCTGATTCGCAACGGTAGTCAACAGCGTCTGATCTTCAGACGAGAAACGACGCGCCCGATTTGTATAACAGTTGATCAGGCCCAGCTGCTCGGCACCGGCAATCAGGGGCGCGGATATCAACGCCTGATATTGCCGGTCCTGGAAAGGATTCAGGCGCTCAAGCGCATCTGCATGGATCTCAAGGCCGTGATGCAGTGGTCCCGACAAACTGCGGGAGCGCTGCGAGGACTCGCTCATGGCCCGCATCTCTTCGAGCATACCGCGATCAACGTCAATCGGGCGAAACTGGGCCCGTTCGTTCAGAGTGGGAGCTGTCGCGCGTACCGTGAGACGGCGCGGCACATCGGCTTCGCGCTCGCGGGCCGGCTCCATCAACATGATCACGCACTGGTCAACCTCCATAATCTGCACCGTCAGCGTTGCCAGTGTGCGCAACATCTCGTCGAGATAAAGGCCCGAACTGATCGTCTGGCTCAGCACGGAAAGCGAGGTCAACGTACCGAGCTTGCGCTGCGTATTTTCGTAGAGGCGCGCGTTTTCCAGCGCACCGGCAACCAGGGCGGCTGTATTGTTGATGAAGGCACGATGCTGGTCAGTGAACTCGTGGGGTGCGAAAGCCTGCACAGTAATGATTCCGGTCAACTGGCGATCCTTAGAAATAATCGGCACCGTCATGATCGACTGGTACTTCTCCTCTTCCAGCTCGGGAAAGTAGCAGAAGCGTGGGTCCTCCAGCGCACCCTCTTTCAAGTAGACCATCTCGCGATGGAGCGCCACCCATCCAGCGATGCCCTCGCCCAGTGCCATGCTCAGCTTGCCTACCAGGTGGTGATACTGCTTGCTGGCCGCTGCCAGCACAAGACGCTCTTTATCTTTATCATAGAGATAGATAAACGCGACCTGGCAGGAGGTAGCGCGAACCACGGTATCTACGAGATGGCGTAGTACTTCCTCCATCCTCAACGTCGAGCCGACCGTTGAGATCACCTCGTTGAGCAGAGCATTTTCCTGTGTCCGCATCTCAAGCGTGTTGCGCAGCTCGCTTACCTCCTGGCGGAGCTGTTCGAGTTCTCCGGCAGGAGTATCGCAAGGGGAATTGTTGTTACTTGCCTTCGACAACATGCAACCTCCTGATCTGACAAGTCTATTCTAGAACACAACACCTTCAAGCCTGGACGCCACTGACCAGTTGTAATCAACAGATTGGCTGATCATTTCGCCGCGAGCGTGCCCTACTACTAATAGTATGAAGGGCGACCAGCGTTGAGAGGCTGCGGGAGCGTCACAACGTTGGTCGCCCTTCGTATCGGTCTCCTATGTAGAGAGGCGACCAACGTCGGCCGCCTGTAATTTAGAATGATGAATAACCAGTTTGATAATATGTGGCCTGTATATGAGCAATTATAGTGCTCATGTACTACTTTGTCTAGCGTTTAAGAAATTTTTTCCGGTTTTCGCTCTGCAATATTGGCACTGATGAGTGCTTTTCTGTTATAATATCGATGTTCTTTGCTATCGAATGGCGCCGAAGCCTCGTATGGTGCTTTATCCGGCACTGTCGCCTCTTTCCCAAATTTTTACGTTCTTTTTATCACTGGTCGTAACGCTTATTTTAGTGTGCCTCGCAGCAAGAAAGGCAGTCTTTATGGCTACCGAAACAGTCGCTATCCCCGAACTAGAACGAGGAGTAGAGACGCACGGTATAGAACGCGTCTCGCCCCAGACACGCTCGCACGTGCGCATTTTCGACAACTTTACGATGTGGCTCTCCGCCAACCTGGTCATCTCGACCGTCGCGACCGGCGCGCTCTCCCGAGTCGCCTTCGGCCTTGGCTTCTGGGATAGCCTGGCAATTATCCTTATCTTTAACGCCCTGGGCGTGCTCCCGGTGGCGTTTTTTTCTACCCTTGGACCCAAACTGGGCCTGCGCCAGATGACCATTTCCCGCTTTTCCTTTGGCTGGATCGGCTCAATCATTATGGCGCTCTTTAATGTCGCGGCCTGCATCGGCTGGTCGGCGGTCAATGTGATCATTGGCGGCCAGCTGGTAGAGCAGTTGAGCAATCATACGCTGCCCGCCTGGGTGGGCGTACTGATCATCGCCGTCCTGACGACGACTGTGAGTATTTACGGCTACCGCTACGTTCACTTCTATGAACGCTTTGCCTGGATACCGATGGCCGTGATCTTCCTGGTCATTTTCGCCATCTCGGTACCGAATGCGCACATTGTCGCCACGCCCGATCTGACCAACGTGGCCACCATTGCCGGACTGCTCTCCTTCGGAGGAACGGTCTACGGCTTCGCGACCGGATGGAGCTCGTTTGCCGCCGACTACAACGTCAACCAGCCCGAGGAAACGCCCGCCCGCCGTGTCTTCTGGCTCACCTTCCTGGGCGTGTTTATCCCCTGCGTATTGCTGGAGACGCTCGGCCTGATGCTGACCACCGTACCTGCTCTGCAGAAGCTAGAGGGCGGTTCTCTGGTCGCTGCTTCGGCTGATCCACTGGGCATCTTTGGCAAAATCATCGTCGCCTTCCTCGCGTTGAGCGTGGTAGCGAATAATATCCCCAACGACTATAGCCTGGGCCTGTCAATCCAGGTATTTGGACGCACATTCCAGCGCGTGCCCCGCTGGGCCTGGACGCTGACTGGCGCCGTCATCTATGTCATCCTCGCACTGATACTGGGTGCCCATTTCCAGGAAACCCTGACCAGTTTCCTGCTGTTGATAGCCTACTGGCTCGGCCCCTGGGCTATTATCCTGATCCTGGAACACTTTGTCTTCCGCAAAGGGCAATATAACGTGGACGATTGGAATACGCCCGCAAAGCTCCCACTGGGCTGGGCGGCGATCGTTTCTCTGGCCATTGGGCTGGTCGGCGTTGTGCTGGGCTTTGCACAGGTATTCTTTATCAACGATCAGGCCATCCCAATTACCGGGCCAATTGCCGGGCTGGTCAACCAACCTTATGGCATCGATATCGGCTTTGAACTGGGCCTGGTGCTGGCTGGCATCTCCTACTTCATCCTGCGCCGCATCGAACTGAACGCAACCAAACGCTAAAGCACTCCGCGCAAGGTATTCGTCGAGAGCCGCCAATCGCAGTGATTGGCGGCTCTCGGCCTCACTCGCGCTGTCTCAGTTACCCATTTCAAATCATCCTTTCCCCTTGACATATATACATAC
>JAFMRP010000755.1 GCA_017354095.1 Ktedonobacteraceae bacterium | reverse complement strand
GTTCGTGGTAGAGTAGGGATTATTGTATTTCGTATTCATCCTCATATTCCTCCTCTGCTTCCATCTCGGCCTGTCGCCGCTCGTCGGCAAGCCGTGTGTGCTTTTCAATCTGGCCTAGCCATAGGAAGAAGAGAGGAGACATTACCAGCAGGTCAACCAGCCCGGGGATGAGGAGCAAGGCGCCGCCCACGGCCTGGTCGGAGAAAAGCGGCAGTTCCCACTGTGGCGGGATCACATAGTGGGGATAGAGCGAGACTCCGGTAAAGACGAGCACCAGTGCGAAGATATCGACGGGCTGTCCATCAAAGAAGGCGTAGAGCATCTGCATGGGATAGCTCATGCGCCGCAATTCTGGCAATGTGCCGATGAGTGGCCACCAGTTGAGCAGGGAAGTTGCCAGGATGCTCACCATCATAGTGTGGTACAGCATCTCGTTCCGTTGGGCCATGTCGAACAGCCGGGGCGTGTGCCAGAGCAGGAAGGTCAGGTTGAAAAGTAGGGATGCGATCAGCGGGCGGGTCAGCAGACGGGTTATCTCGCGTATGCCTGGTATCTCCAGCAGTGTTCGCAGCAGGGCTGCCGGGCAGCCACCGATCATCAGTGGGGCACAGACCGTCATTAACAGCACAGCCTGGGCCATATGCACGGAAAACAACTGAGTGCGCGCTATCGTCTCAACAGGTGTCAGGAGTAGAAACGCGCTCAAGGCTATGGCACTGAAGAAGCCGGTCACACGCCAGGGCTTTACCGGCTCATGTGGGTAGCGTCGTCGTGCCTGCCACAGCCCGACCAGGTAGAGCAGGCACAGAAGTAGTAAAAACACCTGGGCCACTGGATTCCAGGGCCAGGTGAGGGACAAATCATTGAACATAAGAAAGCTCACAACAAGTTTTACTTGTATTCCGCGGGTCGTATCTCTACGTACTTGCGGAACCAGTCCAGCATTTTCTCCCAGCGTTGGAGCATCAGGCCCGGTTTTTCCGCGCCTATATGCCAGTGCGCGGGGACGCGGACGAACTCGACCGGGACTTTGCCCATCATCTTCAGCGCCATGTAGAACTGCTCCGACTGCTCGATGGGGCAGCGCAGGTCGCTTTCGGGATGATAGACCAGCGTCGGTGTAGTGACCTTGTCCGCATGGGTGAGCGGTGAACGCTCGCTGTAATAGGACGCACGCTCTTTATCCCACGGGTAGCCCTTTGCCTGGAAGGTCTGCCAGAAGCCAATATCTGATGTTCCCACGAAGCTTGCCAGGTTTGAGACGCCTGCCATCGGCACGGCGGCCCGGAAGCGGTTCGTCTGGCCGAGAATAAACATGGTCATGTAACCGCCGTAGCTGTAGCCTGAGACCACGAGGCGCTCTGGATCGGCTACGCCACGCGCGATGCACTCATCCACGCCGAGCATGATGTCCTGGTAGTCCCAGCCGCCCCAGTCGCCTTCGACCTGGCGCATAAATGCCTCGCCGCAGGTGGTGCTCCCGTGGGGGTTGCAGTAGAAGATAGCGAAGCCCTGTGCCGCGCAATATTGCAGGAAGGGATTGAGGCCCACGCCAAAGGCCGACTGTGGTCCGCCGTGAATATGCACGAAGAGGGGATAGCGCAGGCCCTCTTTCGCGCCGATGGGGCGAATCAACCAGCTATCGATCTGATCGCCGTTGGAACCCTTGTAGACGATGCGCTCGGGCTCGCTCCAGCTATACTCAGCCAGCTGCCTGTCGTAGAGATGTGTGAGCCTGCGTTCTTCTCCTGGTGTGCCGTTTTCCAGGCTTAGTACGTGGAACTCCCAGGGGTGCAGCGGCTCGCTCTGCGCGAAGAGTAGATGGCGTTCACCGGGGAGGAGAGCGAGATATTCGATGATCCGTTCGCCTTCAGTAAGTTGGGTGTGTGTGCCCTGCTCGACATCGACAACGTGCAGGTTCGCGCGCCCGTGCTCGGCGACTGAGACGTAGATGCGTTTGCCATCTGCGCTCCACTGGGGGGCATAGGGGAGCCGTCCGAACTGAATGCCCATCGTGGGAGCGACATCGTAATCCAGCCCCTCTGGCAGGATACGCATCTCGCCGCCGCGCCGCGCTACCAGCCATAAACGGTCCAGGCTTGAGCCTTCTATGCTCATATCCTGCGAAGCCAGTAAGGCGATATGCTCGCCATTGGGCGACCAGGTGTACGTAGCGATCTGCAGGGTGCTGTTGCTGATGCGGCGGGCCTCGCCTGTCTCGACCTCAACTGTCCACAGATCGTTTACCCAGGTGCGGTCGCGGTTCTCGTTGCGGTTGCAGATCAGGCCGACTTCGCGGCTATCGGGTGACCACTTGATTGTGGAGTGGTCATAGTTGCCGGAGGTCAGCCGTCTGATCGAGGCCGGGTCAGGGTGGATGTCATCTCCCCGTGGCGCTGGCATAACGAAAAGGTGGCTGCGTTTATCGAGCATGCCGCGTCCATCCAGGCGATACCAGATGGAGGTGATGGTACGCAGGCCGAAGCGTTCGTCCTTCTCCTGCTGCTTCTTCGCGGCCTCATCCAGCTTTTTGCGTCCTGTAAGTACATCGTCGTCGTCGGTGGGCAGGGCGACGGAGGTGAAGGCGATCCACTTGCCATCGGGTGACCAGGCGATTTCGTTCACTCCGCGTTGCAAATCTGTCAGCTGGCATGCTTCGCCTCCGTTTACATCCAGCAGCCAGATCTGGCGCTTTTCGTCTTGACGATCTGAAATAAAGAGCAGACGTTGACTGTCGGGCGCCCAGGCGGGGAAACTATTGTTTTTACCGCCACGGGTCAGCTGGCGGGGCTCACCGAGCGCCTGTCCCTGTTCATCGATCTGCAGGAGCATAATATCGCTCAGAACCTCGTCCTTTTCTTTGTCTTTGCGCAGGACGGTAAAGGCAACGCGCTTTCCATCGGGCGAGATGGCGATATGCCCCAGGTCTTTGAAGGTCCACAGGTCGTCGTGTGTCAGCTTACGTGTTTCCCTCGTCATTGAAGAGATCCTTTCTACAACTCATGCTATGTCTACTCTTCAGATCGTATCTCAAGAAATTGCTTATGTCCAGTTTTTCGCCGGGATTTTTTTGGGAATCGATGTAAAAAAACCTTCACACCCTTCACAGCGGCTCCCCAGGCTGCTGCAGACCCTTCACCGATCCTTCACCGCCCCTTCACACCCTTCACAGCCATCCTCATGCAAGTGAACTTTTTTGAAAATTGATGTAAAAACCCGGCATACCCGGCACAGCCGCTTGAGAGGCCGATCCATACCCGGCACACACCCGGCACCGACCCGGCATACCCGGCACAGCCGCTTCCCAGGCCTCTTTAGAGGTGGTTTGAGCGTCATTTTCTGTTGATGGATGGGTATTTTTATTGACAGATTGATATGTGTTGTAGTAGGGGTGAGATGTTGAGCGATGTGAGACTGATTGGCGAGGAAATGGGTTATGGACAATTGCTTTGAGCATGGACACCTCCAGTGTGAGATGGAAGTAGTGAGCACTGCATAAGCAATAAGCTTCCACTGAAATTATAGCATTAATTTGTGTGTTTTTCAATATTTTTGCGGTTTTATTGATAAATACGTATGTTATGATGAATGGATGGAGAGAAGGGGTACGAAGGGCAGCCTCAAGGGCCCCGGCCTCCTTATTCCGACCCCCA
>JAFMRP010000754.1 GCA_017354095.1 Ktedonobacteraceae bacterium | reverse complement strand
AGGAGTCATTGTCGGGCAAGTCACGCTGGCTCCAGCAGACGACTCCTGGCAGGGATTGACAAACACCTATGAGATCGCCATTGAGGTGAGTGCTGGCTGGCGCAGGCGTGGCATCGCGCGGCAATTGCTTCAGCTGGTGTTTGAACGGGATTGCCTTGATGATCTGATCATCATTGGTATGGGATTCAGCTGGCACTGGGAGACGGATGATCTTGGACTGACGCGCTTCGCCTACCGCACCATGATCGAGCGGCTGTTCGCGCATTACGGATTCACGGAATATCTCACCTCTGAGCGCAATATCCGCATGGACCCGGCCAACATCTTCCTGGCGCGGCTTGGACCCCGCGTCGCTACAACCACCATCTCCCAATTTTACAATCAGCTTCTGCAATCCGATACCCTTCCCGGTATGTAACTCATCTGATCGTTTTTTGAGGCATTTCGGTCCGAAAGAAGGAGAACCACATGAGCAAAGGTGAACAAACACGAGCGAGTATTCTGGCGCGGGTGGCCCCTCTCTTTAACCAGCAGGGCTACTTTGGCTCGTCCCTTTCCGACATTATGCAGCAGACTGGAATGGAAAAGGGGGGTATCTACCATCATTTCAAAAGTAAAGAACAGCTAGCGCTGGAGGCATTTGATTACGCTTATGCCATTCTCGACCAGCGCATCCGCGCCATGATGGCTGGAAAAAAACACGCGATTGAGCGTCTCTATGCCCTGCTCTCTTACTTCCAGGAGCTGGTGGATGATCCCCCCATTGCTGGCGGCTGCCCCATCCTCAACACGGCCATCGAGGCGGACGATGCCGAACCGGCCCTGCGTGATCGCGCGCGAGGCGCAATGGACGAACTACGCGCTACCGTCCAGCGCATCATCACCAGAGGGAGCGAGCGGGGGGAAATTCGTTCCGGCGTCGATGTAGAGACCTGGACGAGCGTAATGATCGCCGCACTTGAGGGAGCGGTGATGTTGAGCAGGCTCTACCAGGACACAGTGCATATGCATCGTACCATCACATATATACGGCATTGCATTGAACGTGATCTTGTCTGAGATCCGCTCATAACGGCAGGTGTGTATCCATGCTCAAGTTCATCCTTATTTTTCAGTTGGTCAGGCAGTCCCTTCTGGGATCATCTCCACGACTGGGCAAGGAAGTACTGGGAAGACCTGCACCCTTATTCGGCAGGTGGCGCATATGTGAATTTCATCATGGAGGAGGGAGAGGAACGTATCAAAGCGTCCTATCGGGACAACTATGCACGCCTGGCTGCGATCAAAAGCAAGTATGATCCGACGAATTTCTTTCGCATCAATCAGAACATCAAACCTGTCGGGTAAGAGTGACACAGGCGATTTAGGGGAAGCATAGACTGGGCAGATGATGGCTATACGATAGTTCCATCGCGCATATGGATAATGCGATGGGCTCGCTGCCCGATATCCAGAGCGTGAGTCACGAGGACAAAGGTCTGTTTCTGCTCGCGGTTCACCTGGCAGAGCAGGTCCATGATATCCAGGGCGGTCTCGCTATCCAGATTACCCGTCGGCTCATCGGCCCAGATAATGGCGGGATTGTTCGTCAGGGCGCGCGCGATGGTGACTCGCTGGCGCTGTCCCCCGGAGAGTTCCGCTGGTCGATGACGCGCGCGATGTGCCAGCCCCACGCGATCAAGCATGGCAAGGGCACATTTGCGCGCTTTGCGCGGGGGAGTGCCAGAGATAATCATCGGCAATTCGGCATTTTCGACAGCGGAGAGCGTGGGCAGCAGATTAAAGTCCTGGAAAATGAAACCCATGTGGCGCGCGCGATAGGCTGTACGCTGATTATCACTAAGATCACGCAGATTATCGCCCTGAATAAAAACGTTGCCCTCATCGATCTTGTCCAGGCCCGCCAGGCAATTGAGCAGCGTCGTCTTACCACAACCGCTGGGTCCCATAATCGCGACCATCTCGCCGCGTACGACATCAAGGTCTATGCCGCGCAGAGCCTCAACGCGCAGAGGACCACTGCGATAGATTTTCTTCACTTGCTGTGCTTTAATAATCAATGGTTCCTGCATATGCCTCTATCTATCTCAACGCTTCAACGGGTGGCACCCGGCCCGCCTGCCAGGCCGGTAGAAGGGCAGCCAATAACGACGCAGCAAACGCCAGGACAACGATCAGCCCTAATTGATCCCAGGGGACCACGAACACCAGCCCAGTATTAAACTGTTCAAAGAAATTGACGGCAAAAATGTTATATGCCAGTATCACGCCCAGCACCACACCGACGATACTACCCATACAGCCCACCAGAAGCGCTTCTCCTAAAAAAGCGCCCTGCAGGAGACGGCGTTTACACCCCAAAGCCCGCAGCATCCCGATCTGTTGACGCCGCTCGATGACAGCGCGGGTCCCCGTAATAGCCAGGGCGGCGACTCCCAGAACCAGCACCATCCCCACCATACCGATCAGCACATAGCTGATGAAGATACGCGGACCACGGCTCTGCCAGACCGCGTCTTCCAGTACAGTCGTTTCCAGACCGTGATCGAGGAATGCTGATCCAAGCGCCAGCGATAGGGCCTGCTTATCCTGTCCTGGAGCGACCTTAAAGTAGTAGGTCTGGGCCTCCGGCGTTTTGTTATCGACGGTCACATGACCATAGATCGCTCGATTGATATAGAGTCCATAGTGTAAGCCATCGCTATTGTCCACCACACCAATGACAGTCAGTTTCCGTGCTTTTGTCAGACCTTGATCGGTGACCCAGAGTGAGGGGGGCCGAAAACCTTGCTCGCCCCGGTAGAGGTTACTCATCGTGAACGTGAAGTGTGGATCAAAGCCCGGCGGAGTATCAGGCACATCGGCAGAGGGAGAATTGGGATCGTAGACAGGAGAGGAGCCGGGCGGATAGGACAGGGTATTCTGATCGATCAAAGCATATTCAGGATGGTTCTGCAGGGCCTGCCAGACCGCAGCATCAGAATCAAACCCGCGTGCTCGCGCGGCCAGGCGCAGGCCATAGCCCTGGAGAAATCCCCCGTCAATGATCTGCGCGGGATAGAGATGCCACGCGGGCGCCTGGCTATCGAGCTGGATAATGCCCGCCGCCGTGGTTGTGCGCACCCCAATGGAAGAGAACGCACCGGGATCAACGCCACGGCGAGCCAGTTCCGAACGGATATCCTGGACTGGTGAAAAATAGGCAACCGCCTGAATATCATAGCCACCGGTCTGCACATTGATATCGGTGTAGTTGTTTTGCATGGCGTTGGTAATAATCGCCATCACCGTCATGGCGAAAATGACGAGGCCAAACATCAGGATACTTAAACCGGTGCGCAGCCGGTGGTGAAGCGGATAGGACGTGGCCAGGCGTACCAGGCTATACAATCCTGGCTGCCAGGAACAGAGACGCAGCAGGGGATTGATCAGCAGTTCAGCGTTTGCCATACCCACCCAGATACAGCTTATGACCATCATCGCCCCAGCCACGAAAAAGACCTCGATCCCGCCCTGGAAACGGGGCAGGCCCAGGTTCGCCAGCACATCAAACGGGAGCGCCCAGTAGGCCAGAATTGAGAGTCCCACCACCGTAGCGAAGAGGCGATAAAGCAGGCGCTGCGGCCTGAGACCAAACCAGAACAGGACGCGCTCCAG
>JAFMRP010000122.1:978-9416 GCA_017354095.1 Ktedonobacteraceae bacterium | reverse complement strand
ACTGGCGCATGACGCCGGGGCGCTGGTCTCGTTCGATCCCAATTACCGGGCGCCACTATGGGAACCGGCTCAGGCTCGCAAGGTGCTGCTGCCACTCATGGAGCAGGCCGATATCTTGCTGATGGGTCATGAAGACGTCTACGCGCTGCTGGGGTTGGCCGACGACCAGCTAGAGAAGGTTGCCACGACCTTTCAGGCCCGGATAACGGTCTTGAAGCGCGCAGAGCAGGGAGCATGGGCTTCCATCGACGGGAAGCCCATCGAGGTGCCTGCCTATCCTGTCGATAAGGTGGTCGATCCGGTGGGAGCCGGCGATGCCTTTAATGCTGGCTTTCTCGCCGGCTGGCTGCGTGGCTATAGCCCACAAGAAGCGCTAAAATTGGGAGCGCGTATGGGCGCGGTCGTGGTCTCCTCACTGGGCGACTATGCGGGTTTACGCGAGCTGGCATAGCTCGACATCTTACCCTGCCTGCGTGATCCTCGCCGTTGAGAGCCCGAGCCCTTCCACAAGGCGCGTGTCGTCGGGTGACCAGGCGATGGCAAACATCGGCAGCGTCTGGTAGGAGCCATCGTAGTTGCCGTTGTGGGCATCCAGAAGTACGACGATGTCGCAAACATCACCGCAATAGACCTGGGTTACTGCGGCGATACGCTTGCCATTATGCGACCAGGCGACGGCAAAGATCAGGTCAGGAAGGATACCCTTGGTTTGATCGGATTTGGCCGCTTCGACGTTATAGCCGCGATAGGTATAGGCCACAGCTCCGCTGGAAGCATCCCATACTTGCACTGATTTATCCCACGAACCGGAAGCGATGCGCTTGCCATCAGGCGACCAGGAGAGCGAACTGACGGTATTCGTATGCCCGCGATAGACAAAAAGCCGCTGCCCTGTCGCGCTTGCCAGGATCTGGACGGTTTTATCAGAAGAGCCGGAAGCGATGCGCTTGCCATCAGGCGACCAGGCAACGACATTCACAGCATCCGTGTGTCCCCGGTAAACATACTTTTGCTGGCCACTGTTGACATCCCAGATGCGTACCGTACCATCGGCAGAGCCAGAGGCCAGCAGCGTGCCGTCAGGCGACCAGGCCACCGTTGTAACGCGGTCGGTATGGCCTCGTAAAATAGTGCGGTGATCACCGGTCGTCGCATCCCATATCTGTATGGTTTTGTCAGAGGAGCCAGAGGCAACTCGCTTGCTGTCAGGTGACCAGGCAACGGTAAGAATACTGCCGCTATGGCCGTGATAGGTATAGACCTGGAACTCCTTACTAACTTTTGCATCCCATACCTGTACTGTTTTATCCAGGGAGCCGGAGGCGATACGCTTGCCATTGGGCGACCAGGCTACCGTTGTAACGCGGTCTGAGTGGCCGTTATAGGTAAAGAGAGGGCTACCCAGAGGGGGAGAGGCCGGGCCTGGGTGAGAGTTCTGTGAAGGGCCTGGCTGCGCACAGCCCACTACGCTCAGCAGCAAGACCAGCCCGCTGAGCGCCTTAAAAAGCAACTGGTGCGAAAGGTTCGCGGTTTGCTTATGCATAACTGGCAAGTTCCTTTCAAGCAGTGAACGATGGATCGCGAAAAATAGCCAGTCTGATGATATTGATGATGCTACATCACACTAGAAAGCATAATGTATCGCTGAGTAACTGTCAATATTTGTTAGAGGGTTACGAATTGCCTCTCGATTGCCTCAAAAATAGAGAGAAGCCCATCAAAGCAGGTTTGAAAGGCTTCTCCTCATGTATCGGGATCGGTAACAATGGCTGGAAAGCAAGGAAAACGGTGTGAAATCGTTTAGTTCTGCGGTTTTAGGCGGCTTGCAGTACTTTGTACAAGAAAAGAGCGAGACATAAAGCGGGCGGAGAGTATAGACGCCTGGTTCATCCAGTTGGGAATGATGGAGCTTTTGCCCTGCTCCAGCGCGTGCAAGGCCGCTAACACCGCCTCCTCAGCAGAAATGATAGCACCAGCACTTGGTACCGCGTGCTCAGTTTTTTGATGGAAGGCGGTCTTGACCTGTCCGGGGCACAACGCTGTAACCCGGATGCCACGCTGGTGATACTCCGCCCACAACGCCTCACTCAACGAGAGCACAAAGGCCTTGCTTGCCGCGTAAACTGCCATATATGGCATCGGCATATACGCGGCCATTGACGAGACATTAATCAGAGCCCCCTCACCACGCTCCACCATCTCTGGCAGAAAAGCATGGGCCAGATCAACTACAGCTACAACATTGAGCATGACCTGCTGGTGATCGCGCTCAGGATCGAGCTTCTCAAATGCATCGTAGGTGCCGATACCCGCATTATTGACAAGTAAATCAACATGCAGTCCTTTCGCCTCGACCGCAGCTTTGACTTGTGCGCTGACTTTTTCCTGGCTAAGATCAGCTACTATCACTTCACTACGTACACCATATTGCGCAGTCAGTTCAACGGCCAGTTTGCGTAATGCCTCCTCCGAGCGCGCAACCAGGATCACATGCATGCCACGCTTTGCCAACTCGCGCGCGAAGGCTTCGCCAATACCAGTTGATGCTCCAGTAATCATTGCCGTCTTGCCTGTATATGTATACATTGTAACTTCCTTTCCAGTATGACTTTTATTTTTTATTGGTCTATGCCAGAAGTATAGTCGAGGCATGGGAAGGAAACACCCCCCCAATGGGGAGTTGAGTGGGTGGTTATCAGGTTAACCCACTAGAGAAGTTTGAGGCGATGTGCAGCCTCGCTGGCTTCGAGGCGATTACTGACTCCCAGTTTGCGGTAAAGATGTTTTATATGATCTTTCACCGTGTTCACCGATACCACCAGCTCATTCGCAATCGCTTTGTTCGTCCAACCTGTAGCCAGCAATCGGAGTACACGCTGCTCCTGCGCAGATAATGGCTCATAAAGCAGTTCATCTGTAGTAGGCATGGGAGAGAGAGAAGAACGAGTAGCCCGGGTAATAGCACGTAAGATCATCAATGCATATGCGCGCAGTTTTTGCTCCTTTTGTAAATCTGGTAGCAGTGAACGGAGCAGAGGGATCAGCGGTTTTCCTTCGCTCACGAAGAGGCGAACAAACCTTTCATCCATCGCCTGTGTGAGAACCTGTCGCAAAGAGTGTTGCGCCTGCTGATCCCGTTTGCAGGCAACATGAGCCATAACCTGTAAAAGCTGAATTTCCAATACGTAATAGTGATGCTGGCGCACCATATTCTCAGAAAGCAAGCGCTCAAAATGAGCGAAAGCGGCTTCTGCCTTCCCTTGCGCCAGCAAAAGACGTCCCTGTACGATTTGTGTTCCTAGATACTGAATGAAGGGAAGTTGCTCTTGATTGTGGGTCTGTGCCTCCAAATGACGTGCGGCAGTCTCCAGTTCGCCCACCTCAATCAGTAAGCGCCCTTGCCAGCCCACAATAAGGGGTAGCAATTCGAGAATGCCGGAGGAAGTGCTGTTTTGGAGGCGTGTAAGCTGTCTGGTCATTTGCGCCAGGGCTTCAGTCGTTTGTCCCTGAACATACTGGAGGAGGGAGAGCTGAAAAGTGGCACGCTCCTGCAACTCTTGTCTCTGATGACGTGCAAAGCCAATATGCTCCAGGGCCTCCTGCACTTGTTGCTCTACAACAGCGTCATCGTTCCACTCAAACGAGAGGAGGGCCAGCGATAGAAGCGCATCCGCTATCAACTCATGATCTTCCTGGGCATGAGCCTCAGAGAGAACCTGCGCATACTGCTCCTGGGCCTGGAGATGCTCTCCGGCAAGCAGGTGACATCTCCCCAAAGCCAGGCGAACCTGGAGCGTGAGATAGCTGTACCCTGGAGTCTGGCTACGAGGCAATGCCTCCAGGATGAGGGAGCGGGCCTCGTTCAGAAAGCCACTCAGCAGCTTCTCCATAGCGACCAGGAGCTGGCAAGCACTGTGTAATATGCGCATACGGATATCCAGGTCCTCCTGCGGAAGCAGTGCGAGCGCCTGCTGAGCATACTCTAGCACAAGAGGAAATGGCCCGTGCTCCAGAGTGCTTATCGCCCGCGAGGCCCAAATCACGCCAAGCCAGGGCAAATTGCCTTGGCGACGCCAGCCGTCTTCAGCCAGCTGAAGCCACATCTCGGAGTGTAAGCTGCTCCCCTCGGAGAAGAAAGGGTCTTCAGAAAGAGCTTGCCCCTCCTGCAAAGCCTGGTATGCTAAGGATGCAATAAAGCAGAGCATTGGGGACTCGCGCACTGTTGCTTCGGGGATCGCCTCTAGCCAGCGGAGCATTGTTTTTGGATCATAAACAGGCTCTCGCGCGGCGATACGCTCGATAAGCCGCACGATCTGTTCGGTATCGCGTGCCAGCAGGGCCGCCTCAATCGCCTCGGAGAGCATCCCCTGCTGCTCGTACCAGGAGCTTGAGCATCTTGATAAAGCTGAAAGCGCTTCGTCACCCAGGCGGTGAACTGCTTCACGGCGTAGGGCTTCCGCGAAGAAGGTGTGATAGCGGTACCATCCTCCCGGCCCAGATAAAACCTCTAGGAAGAGACCTGCTTGCTCAATCGTCTGCAGCAGCAACGTGCTCTCCTCGTTGCCCGTAACGGCCTCGCAAAGGGGACCATTCAAGCGTTGAAGCATACTGGTCTCCAGGAGAAAGCGTTGGATGGGTTGAGGTTGTGTTTCTACTATCTCCGTCACCAGGTAATCGAGGAGAGGACGGTGGAGCAAAGAGGAATCTGCATCCGCATTGGGTGGGAAGAGGATCTGTTCGAGAGAAGAGGTACTCTTCCTCCCCTGCAGTGCCAGGGCGAGTAAGCGCAATCCAGCAGCCCAGCCACCCAGCGATGCATCGAGTTGCTTCAGGTCTGTCTCTGAGATTGGGGATGACAATATCTGGCGCAGAAAGGTTGTTGTCTCCTCGGAAGAAAAACGGAGATCAACAGAGCGCAGTTCATATACTGCCCCTTTGACCCGCCAGCGCAAGAAGGGCAGAGGTGGTTCAACACGGGAAAGCAGCAAGACATGGATCGTCTGCGGTAGGTAATCAAGAAAAAAAGCTAGCGACTCATGAATACGTGTCTCAGTAATGACATGATAGTCATCCAGTACAAGTATGCCACTCTTTCCCTGATACGCCAGTGTATTGAGCAGGCGTGTGAGCACCTCCTGTACTGTATGTGACGTGAAGGGTGATTGTATCGTAGAAGAGAGCAATGCTGAGGCCGATGGAATGCCCCCACTCTTCCCTTGTGGGAGAAAGGTGTCACATGCAGCCGTTACGCAGTGCCAGAAGCCGAACAAATCATTATCGCCAGCGTCGAGCGATATCCAGGCGAGAGTGGGAAAATCGTCGTGTCCGCTGCGCATAGCGATCCACTGGTTCACCAGCGTCGTTTTGCCAAAACCGGCAGGAGCTTGGAGCAACGTGACCGCGTGGAGAAGTGTTCTATCAAGCTGACTCAGCAAATGGGGACGCTCGATGAGCAAAGGAGACAAACGCGGAGGAGATAACTTGGTCAGAAGCAGCGGAACCGCAGGGTATGAGAAGGCTTCCTCGTCATGTGAAAGATGAACCGCGTCTTTCGCCTTGCTACGAGTTTTCCGCATGGCCCGACGCTTCTCGCGCTGCTTCCGTACACGCGTCTCGTTCAAAACGCTGGCGCGGATGGCCTGGCATTCAGGAGAGCAATAACGTGGCAAAGGGCCGGGATAACGCATCTGTGTAGTTGTCTTGTGACAGACTTCACAGGTAAACGTCACCGCGCGCATTGAAATCGTACGCACATACGCTTCTTGTTCTGCCTGTCCAAACACATGAACGATCTGTTGAGGAATGAGCTCTCGCTCAGGCACTACATACGCTCCTCGCACGTTAATCTGTATAATTTGACAGACAGCATATCACCCTCGGAGAACCATGTCAATGTGACAGATACTTGCAAGTTATCATCACTCTGGCAGAGAGATACAGATAGGATCACGACAAAAATGTGTAAGAAGTCTGCGTTAATATGGCACATATGCACATCTATTGATGCAAAAACGCATTTCAATTGATCATTGATCAGCCACTGGAGACCGTTAAAGCCCTCAATCCGCTCTACATGTACTACCTTACCAACCCCACCCGACTGCGCAGCAGGAGACGCGCCAGCGTCGTTAGGGGTCGGAATACCAGGGATGCTGTGACGCTTATGACGCTTGGTGTGACGCTTTTTTTGCACGGGAAATTTACCCCCTGGCCTCTGAACTTTGAAGCTTCATTTGGGACGGCTGTGAAGGGTTGTGAAGGGTCCGTGAAGTGTTCTGTGAAGGGTTGCATCGGCTCTACAGGCCGTGTGAAGGGTTGTGAAGGGTTTCGTACGGGGAATTTCCCCTGGCTTCATCTCTGCTCACATGAAACCCTGGAATCTTACAGCCCTCCTGAACCTCCCCCCACGCCGCCACAGGCGATGCCTCTCAGGCTGCCTGACCGCGTAGCGGTAGCCGTGCTAGCGGCGTTGGCAGCCTGGACAAGAGACCAGCGCACCTGTCAAACGAAGTTTGACAGGATACTACAAGCTCTTTTCATACAGGCGATTATCGTGTAGGATGATATGCATGGTATTATTGACCAGGGAGCGTTTGTACTTGCTCCTTTTAATGTTCTGATGACCAGTGAGTATAGCCGATGGATGCAGCTTGCCTTGATTTTATTAATAGTGAGTTCCGCGATTTTCGTGGCCGGTGGACCAGGGATGATCTCTTGCGCCCAGACTGGTTGAAGCAATTTCAGACCCGTTGGCATCTACAGACCGAATGCCCTCCAGACCAGGAGATGCTGGGCGAATTAATCACATTGCGTACAGTATTGCAGCAGGCAGTAGAAGTGGTAACAGTGGAGGGACAACTGCAGCAGCGTGATCTTGATATGCTCAACTCCGTCATGCGCCGGAGTATGGCGAGTCGTTGCCTGAGTGCGGACGACGATGGGTATCGGCTGGAACTGGTGCCGCAGAGCAGAGACTGGCACTGGGTACAGGCAGAGATTGTTTCCTCGTTTGTGCATCTGCTGACCCGGTACGATCCTCAAAGGCTCAAGATATGCGCGAACACGCATTGCCGCTGGGTGTTCTACGACGAGAGTAAGAGCCGTACCAGGCGCTATTGTACCAGCGACAAATGCGCGAATCTCCTCAAAGTTCGCCGTTTCCGCAGGCGCCACAGTAGCCAGAGCGCGTCATAGCCGACCTCGCCTGGCGAACATGCCAGATTAGGAAAGAGGTGATAGCCTAGTTATCGATGAGCAGAAGCTGGGCAGTGATATGGTCCGTGATCAGAATGTTTGCCAGCCCTGCCCGCAAGGTGGCCCGGATTGCGGAAACGTAGGAAGGGCCTCCACCTGCGACCAGGATCACTTTGGTATTGCCTCGCTGGATTCTCTCTTTGAGGCTGGGGATCTCCAGGCCCGAGAGTGTATAAGGGAACGGCTTGAGCGTCTCATTGATGCATCTCCCAAAGGCATCGAAGACCCAGTGATTGATATCCACCACCGGTCTGTATGCTTCGATGGCTGTCACCTGTTCTGAAGTAAGGATTCCTCGCTTGATCATATCCTGATTGGTATGTGGGGTCCACAGTCCCGTCACCACCACATTCGCGCGTGTCATCATCTCATAGGCATCTTTAATAATGGGAAGTTGACGAGTACGCTCCACCAGGTCCTCATCAGGAAAAAAGGCAGGGCAGGGAAACCAGAGATGGTTCGCCCCATATGCTTCAGCTAGGTCATACGCAATGAGGTTCGCATCGCCAAAGCTGGTGCGCGATTCAACAAAGCCAATCGTCGCTACCACTTGCATATGCGGAAGAGCCCTGGTCGGTTTCAAATAGCGTATAACGTTCCGCATAAACGTCCTGCCGCCCGAAATAGCCAGAATATCAGAGTCATTGAGCAATTGATCCAGGTAATCGGCAGCCGCGCTCGCAATCTCTGTGACGACTTCATCAAGTTGGTTGTGGGCTGCGACCGCATTCATGTTGCGGCCAGCGACCAGAATGAGATCCTCCAGACCAAGCTGTGTACGTACTTCTCGTGAGAGATTGCGCAAATAACCCGTACGCACGTCAGGAACGATCGAAATACGGACGATACCCCTGTCTTTGGCTTTTTGCAGGGCTTTACTAATAGTAGGCCTGGAACAATACTCCATAGTTGCGATGGCTTCCTGAGAATGGCCTTCCTCATAATACATATATGAAATTTTGCGCAAGAAGCGCTCATCATTCAGGAGCCTCGCTTCACTCGTGCTTCCTTGAATACCCTCTGGCATAGAGTCTCTTCTCTTTTCATAAAAAAACACATCTATTTTAACACAACGCTAAAAGGGGAGAATGCACATATTGCTTTGCACGCCCTTTCTCGAAAGCATACCGTAAGTCGTTTGAATGTGCAAGACTTCTTGTTATCGTGCAGAGATGATCCAATCC
>JAFMRP010000122.1:0-968 GCA_017354095.1 Ktedonobacteraceae bacterium | reverse complement strand
GAACTGTATTGGCCTGGTTAATGGCCGCGCGGGAAGCCGGGGTATCCGTAATCGTGTTTAACATAACAAAATCGTGAATGGTTCCAAGGTAGCGGGCCGCTATCACCGGTACCCCTGCTGCCATCAACTTGTGGGCATAAGCCTCACCCTCGTTGCGCAGGACATCGCACTCAGCGGTGATGATCAGTGCCGGCGGCTGCCCCTTAAGCAGGTCGAGCGAGGCTCGTAGCGGCGCGGCTGTGGGCCTGTTCCGCTCTGCTTGTGTGGCATAGCTGTCCCAGAACCAGTGCATAGCCTCGCGTGTAAGCCAGTATCCCCCCGCTCCAAACTGATGATACGACTGGCTCTCGAAATTGGCATCCGTTACTGGATAGAACAGGACCTGGAAATCAATCTTTGGGCCGCCACGCTCTTGCGCGAGCAGAGTGACTACCGTGGCCATATTGCCCCCAACGCTGTCGCCGGCAACAGCGAGGCGCGATGTATCAATGCCAATGGAATCGCCTTGCTCAGCAACCCACTTCGTCGCAGTATATGCCTGTTCTATCGCGATCGGATACCTGGCTTCAGGAGAGCGAGCGTAATCCACGAATACCACGGCCGCCTGTGCTCCATTGGCGATTTCACGAATGAGGCGATCGTGAGTCTCTTTATCACCAAGAATCCATCCTCCCCCATGGAAATACATCACACCGGGAAGAGCGGCAGTGGTATCTTGTGGCTTCACCACACGAAGCGAAATCTCGCCCGTTGGACCACCACTAATGATAACGTCCTCACTGTTAGCGAGAAGTTCAGTGACATGCGCGCCGACCTGTATCTCTGAAAGGACGGCTCGGGCATCAGGTGGCGACAACGTATAGATAGGAGGTCCCCCCTGCGCCTCAAGTACCTTGAGAAAGGCAAGCGTATTTAGTTCGAGCTCCATGACGCGACGATCTGCTATGGTACTCATTTCTTCACCCCTC
>JAFMRP010000753.1 GCA_017354095.1 Ktedonobacteraceae bacterium | reverse complement strand
GGCTTAAGCCGGCCGCTCTGGCCAGGTCGCGCATACACGTGCCGTGATAGCCATACACACTAAAGAGTTCGCTGGCAGTTCGCAGAACTTGAGCTTTATTGTTTTTTCCCATTCTTTGCTGTTTTTTCATACATTTATGCCTGCTCGTGCTGTTGAGTGTATAGTGAATCAACCTGTTGCAAGGCCAGGTGTAGACGGGTCAGGACATCCGCTTCGCGATAGAGGATTTTTTCCTCATCGAGGACTGGTCTGCCAAAGCGGAACGGGCCTTCTTGTTCGATATGTTGTACGCGTTGCAAGTGAGTGGGGTCTGGCAGCCATGTTCTGGCGATAGGGTAAGGGATATGAAACGAGAAACGAACTTCGGGCAGGTTGGAGGCAAGAATTTCGACAGAGTAAAGGGCATAGTAGTCTTTTTCCATTTTGAAGGTGCAGGCAGTGCATTGTTTTAGCTGGTCTTCGTAGATAGAGAAAAAATCCCAGATATCCAGGTAGTCATCGTCTTCGCGCCAGAGTTCATAGTG
The DNA here is from genome assembly GCA_017354095.1 of Ktedonobacteraceae bacterium. Taxonomy (GTDB): domain Bacteria; phylum Chloroflexota; class Ktedonobacteria; order Ktedonobacterales; family Ktedonobacteraceae; genus Bu33. Next base: position 3,138 of record JAFMRP010000753.1, on the reverse strand, counting down.
GTCCTGGCAGAGGTGCAGGGAGCGTTTATCGGCCTCAGGAGGGCGATAGAAAGCCAGGCGAGCATAGGGAGTGTGCACCAGTATGCGCAGGGCCTCATCCTTCAGGCGATACCACGCTTCTTTTCGTGTGCGGTAGAGCGTGGCATGTTTTCTGGCCCTGGCCACTTTCAATTGATTCTCCTTCGCCCAGCGTGAGGCCCACATCGTCCAATGTGCCAGCGAGAACACAGCGACCAGGGCTTGATCGCCCTGCTGCTGCCAGAGTTCGATCGTGCGCTCCCACTCCAGCCAGCTTTGAGAGCGTGCAGCGCGGTGGGCCTCGCGCTTTTGCCCGGCACGCTTTGCGCCAGCGCTGCGCCGCTGGCTTACCTGCTCGTGATGCTCCTGGCGCCAGAGCTCGATCTGCTCTGGCAAGATGGCGAGGATCACACGACGGTCATGGACGGGATAGAGTAGATCGCGTCCCGCCTTGTGAAATGCGCGATATTCGAGGACAGGCAACTTGCCTTCTCTGATCCAGCGCCGCCGCTCGCTGCCAGAACAGCCCAGCAGGGTGCGCAGTTCTACGGGTGCGACAGCCAGTTCGTAGGGGAACGTATCGAGCAAGCGCTGGCGTTCATGCTCGTCATGTTCGACCAGTTGCCATAGCTGGTCGACCAGGTTGATTTTCGAGTGGCCAGGGTCAGTGTCCAGGAATTGCAGGATTTGCGTTTTGAGCAGCACAGATGATAAAAGTTTTGGTGACATTTCCACCTCCATCTCAGTCGCAGGACGCCATATTTTTGTCCCTCTACTTACTACATACCGGGGTTGTCGCCAAAAGCGGAAAGTTTTGGGAGGGAGAATATATTTTTGGGCAGGTTGAGCTGAACGTGAGCAAGGAAGCCTTTAGTATTCCGAGCCCCAACTCCGGTCCTCCTGTCCAGACAGCCAACGACGCTTGTGCGTCTGGCGCTGCGCGCCCAGGCCGTCTGTAAGGAAGTCTGCGCGTCTACAAACTGCGTTCGTCAGGGGCTCGGCAAGGAATCACCCTCGCGGGTGGTCTTCCATATCCCGAGAGCACGAGGTTTTTTTCAGGGGGATGCAGATGTTTAGTGATTTTTGAGGGCGTCGTCGATCTGCTTTCTGTGTTCACGGCGGAGCCGGGCTTGTTTGATGATCGTGGCTTCTTCCTCGTCGGCGGGGATAAGTGGGGGAACGGGAGTTGGCTGGCGATTCTCATCAAGCGCCACGTAGATCACATAGCTGCTGGCGATTTTGCGAATCTCCCTGGTAATTAAATCTTCGGCGGTCACCTCAACGCTGACCTCCATACTTGTGCGGCCGACGTACTGCAATTCGCAGTGGACAGAGACGAGATCGCCGATAAAGGCAGGTGCCAGGAAGTTGAACGTCTCGACTCTGGCCGTGACGACGCTGGGGTTGCGCGAGTGCTTAATCGCGACAACAGCAGCAGCCTCGTCCACCATTCTCATGATCGCGCCACCGTGGACATTGCCCTGGCTATTGGCGTCGATCAGTTCCATCAGGCGCCTGGTGGTGCTGCGCGAAAAGGCGATGCTGTGTCCCTGGCTTGCGTCGATTTTTGGTCTATTGCGATGCCTGTCGGCTAATCGATCAAAAGGGTTCATACGTTTATTGTGCTGCCGCTGGCTTCTGGCCAACGGTCGACCTCCTAACTTGCGATGTTGCTGTATTCAGTGTACAACATAACAGTGTTTTCGATATCGGGACATTTTCTCGCGATTTTTCAGAAATTGCCCTAAAAAGCATTGACAAATCTCACTGAATGTCTTATAACTAATAACAACGACAGATTGACAAACAACAAACGCTTGATTAAGCGTAAATTCTTCTCAAAGATGGGAGGTAGAGGAAAATGGCACAGCTTATGGATCAGATCGTACATGTGCGCTTTGATGGGCGTAGCGAAGAGCTGAGGCTTTCGGGGCTCAACTTGCTGCCGGGCGCCAGCGACGAGCAGATCAAGCGGGCGGTTGCCGTGCACTTTGATCTCCCGCAGCGCCATCTTGATGACCACGTGGTAGTGCGCACGAGCCAGGCTATTATCGTGCGCCCGGAGGCCGTGTACGGCTAAAATCTACGAAGAAAGTAATCCTGGACGCGCTCTCACTGTTTGAGCTTACACACTTACGCGAGTTCGAATCTCGCTATCTCTGATTAGAGATATAGCCTAGTGGTAAGGCAACTCACTATAAATGAGTCGGTTTCACCTAGCTCTTACGACTCGCGCGTCCGGGTATATTTGCCGCTTCGTGCTCTTACATGTAGAGCTTACATGCGTCTCGAACACGTACTCCTCTCGCAGGAGAGTCAATGCTCTGCCGACTCGCACGAAGTGGGGATATAGCAGCATAAAGAAAAGGCATGTCATCCTGGGCGTGCTCTGACAGAGTGGAGCTTACACACGTAGGGACCTAAGGGTCAGTGGTTCAACTCCACTATTCGGCTTGCCGAATTAGCTCAGTTGGTAGAGCATTAGGTTGTTGTTGCTGCTCCTTCGACTTGCACGCCCAGGTCTTTTTTCGAAGTATTGCTTGTATCTTTATCACAAAGAAAAAATTGCCTGGGACGCGCTCTTATGGTTAGAGCTTACACACTTTGATTAGTGGTTCGAATCCACTCCCGTCCACTACATGGGCGGGTAGCCTAACTGGTAAAGGCGAAGTTTTTTTTCAGCTCTTGCGACTCGCGCGTCCCAGGCTTTTCTAAGCTGATACACAGTCTGCTCTGTGCTCTAACAGAGAGGGCTTACACACAGGGTTGCTTTTGCCTCCACCGCAAAAGTTGTTGGTTCGAATCCAAACCTCCGGCGCCGCGTGCCGGAGAAAAACGGCTCTTTGAACTCGCACAGAGCAGGCTGTCTATCATAGATAGCGCAAAAATTCAGGTCCGGGACGCGCTCCGACTGAACGAGCATACATACACTTTTGGACTGATAATCCGAAGGTCGTGAGTTCGAATCTCACCAGCCCGATTGACGGGCTGTAGCTCAGTTGGTAGAGCGTCGTGTTGTGCAGCTCCTTCGACTCGCGCGTCCTGGCCTGTTTTTTTTATATTACGGGCGCCTCACCCGGAAAAAGGCGGTGATCTAATGGTACAGAATCACGAGACTGA
>JAFMRP010000121.1 GCA_017354095.1 Ktedonobacteraceae bacterium | reverse complement strand
CAATATCCCCATGCCGCCGCACGAACATCGATATACGCCCCCACGCCCCACGGGAATGTAGGGTCCTCCCTTGCGGGGGGCCGGCTCGCGCCTGACCGATCCCGTTCTCCTGTCACTAACCCTGCTTGATAGCAGAGAGATCAATCTCAATCTTCACATCATCACTCACCGCAAACCCACCAGTCTCCAACACCTGGTTCCAGGTAAGACCCCACTCCTTGCGGCTCACTTTCGTCCTCGCACTCAAACCGGCCCGCTGGTTCCCCCAGGGATCTTTGCTCTGACCAGCATACTCGACCTCAAAAACCGCCGGCTTCGTCACACCATGCATCGATAGTTCGCCACTTACCTTGTACTCACCATTGCCATTAGGCTCAACCTTCGTGCTCTTAAACGTAATCTTCGGATAACTGGCCGCGTCAAAGAAATCAGCAGAGCGCAGATGATTATCACGGTTCTCATCGCGAGTATCGATACTTGCAGCATCCACCTCCGCCTGCACCCAGGAATTGGCAGGATTCTGCTCATCGATATTTAAACTACCACTCAATACTTTAAACTGCCCCTTTACCGTGCTAACCATCATATGCTTCACAGAGAAGGTAGCTTGCGAATGTACAGCATCAACTGTCCAGGACATGAAATATATTCCTCCTACCTGATCCATCGGCGTGCTACGCCTTCCTCAGGAACTATATTTTATTTAGCATATATATCACCTCAGCTAGTAATCGTCAAGTAACTAATCATTAGTAAGGTCATCCCATGCACATTAACAAATCATCGTGATATACCTGGCTCGTGCCTCAGTCCGTTGGCCCGGTGAAATGAGGCAGGACTTCCTGGGCAATAAGCCGCATCGAGCGCAATACAAGGGCCGCTAGCAGTCCGCCAAAGTCCGACCAGAATACGACATGGCGAGGATTGATATGTACCTGGAATTGTGTAATCATCTCGATCAGATCGGCGGGTGCGCCAAACCAGAGGAGCTTTTGATCCATCAGGAGATGGATGCTGTGCATAATATGTTCACGACTGCTAGCATGCTGATACTCCATATAACGGCACAGCGCATCAACGGCCACATGAAGGGCTTCCGAGCGCGTGGGAGCCACAAACGTATAGAGGATTAGCGGCAGCTCGTAGCGCTCGTGATCGCCTCCTGCCGCCAGGTAATGGCTGCGATGGTCCTCGACTAGCTTCTGCATATCGACAAAGCTCTTCGCGCTAATATGGGGCAGGCTAATCACTGGCTGAGCCGCTCGACCCCGCGTGACGAATGACTCACCTTTGATAGCGGAGAACCAGTGGCGCGGGAAAGGCTGTTGCACTGGTGTAATATTGAGCTTTGCATCCTCAAGCTGATAATAGCAACCCCGAAACGTCACCTGTTCACCACGCCAGAGCCGTTGGATGATCTCCCAGCTCTCCTCAAAACGGCCAGAACTCTCAGCTGCGTCCTGTCCAAAGGCAGCATATTCATGCGTGAAACTTCCGCGCCCAATACCCAGGCCCAGGCGTCCCTGGCTGAGCAGATCGACCAGGGCGTAATCCTCGGCGAGCTGAAGCGGATGGCGCAGAGAGAGGTTGGCTACGGCAGTATTCAGACCGATCCGTTGCGTCAGCTTCGCCGCAGCAGCCAGCAGAATAGCGGGATTAGGACAGGACAGCAGTTGATCTGTCGTAAAATATCCATGGTGCTCCCCAATCCAATAGGCGTCGAAGCCCAGTTCATCGGCGAGGACGATTTGCTCCAGAACTTGCCGGTAGATCGCGGCAGAACTGCGCGCCTCAGTGTCATACACATCGAGCAATGAGAAAAAACTAAAGCGCATGAGCGTTACCCCTCTTTCGGTGGCAGTTCGGTCAGACGGTGACTCATCTCCACACCGTAGTTCATCCCGTAGACTTCTTTTAATTGGGCAATCTTGCGCAGCGACTCCTCGTGAAAGGGAGAACGGCCCTCAAAAGCATGGAGGATAATACCTTCCAGCAGATCACCCAGAGCCAGGTCATGGTACTCAGCCAGGCCCTTGAGCACTTTGACCATACGCTTTTCCATCCGCGCTCCAACCTGAACCCGCTCGATAGGAGCATGCCGGGGAGGATCTTCGTGTGTGTCCATATCTCTTCTCTTCCTCAAAATGTTATCTAGACCCTTTAACTATTTGATAATTCGATAACTTGATAACTTGATAATAATATAACGTAATAAACACAAAATGTCAATGATAGTCCTTCTGAGGATAAATGGAAACCGCATTCTCCCTATAAATAGACAAATATGTATATAAATATTTTATACGTTATTTGCATGCAGTAATTCGGATATTATGCTATAATATGCTGGCATCTATAAATAAGTATGTGGGAGAGCAGTGAGGATTGTCACATGAGCCACCAGTACAAACCATTTCATCATACACAACATCTTCCCCACCACGATTATCGCCAGCCAGGAATGTACTTTATTACCCTCTGCACGCTGCACAGGCAGCCAATGTTTGGCCGTATCGCTGATGGGAATATGCATCTAAATCAGGTAGGAACGCTGGCGCAGGCGATCTGGACTTCGCTTCCCCAGCGTTTCACAGGCGTGACGCTGGACACATTTATCTTTATGCCCAATCACATGCACGGCATCATCGTGATCACAAAGCCACCAGTTCGCATCATCCAACCACCCAACCTGGCAAATATCCCTGACCGCCTAGTACCCTTTGTGCAATCTCAACTGGCAGAAAAACAGCACCGGCAAGAGCCCGTGACCCTGAATGAAATCATACGCACCTTTAAAGCTACCGCGACTCGCCAGATACGCATCACTATCGAATCACGTTTTGCCTGGCAGCAACACCCGTACAAACGCATCATTCAGAATGAACAGAGACTCAAGCTTATGCGCCACTATATTCAAACCAACCCCCTCCACTGGCCAAAGGATAAATTCTATCTATAGGAGAGATAGCACACAGAAGAACTCGTCTACTGACGCAAAAAATAACTAATTGCTATATATTGAATTGCCGATAGTAATATGATACAATATGAGGTAATAACGAGACTTGCAATGCAGTAAGGAGTAATTTCGTCTCCCTTGAAATGAGGCAAACTTTATGTGGTATGGCCCCCGACACTTTCCGAGACACATGCGACGCGGCCCAAGGTTTCCCTTCGGCCTCCCTTTTGTGTTCCCGTTCCTGATTTTCTTCTTCTATTCACGTTCAATCAGTGTGCTCATCATCCTGTTGATACTGGCGGGCATCATCTTCCTGGTCGCGCGCGCCATTGCTACTGCTAACGCCAACACGGCATCCTGGTGGGGAAACACCAGCACCAATCAGTGGCAGCAGCCACAGCAGCAGCAGTATTATCGCCCGCCCACGCAGCAACAACAGTACTATCAGCCCTCCTACAGCGCATATGAAGAAGGCTATAGACAACAGCAAGCCCAGAAGTCAGCAGAGCACCGCGAAGCCGCAACACAACCATACGATGACTACGAGCTACCCCAGGCCCAATATCCCGAACAGCAAATGCCGCCCATGCAACAACCATAGCCAGCTTCATCCTGCCCCCTCACCTCACCCAAAATGTAGGGCCACCCGCAAGGGGTGGCCGGGGTTGTGGGGGGCGGGCTACGGGATCAGATTGGTCCCCTCGTCAAGCGCCAGCACAAAACGTGCCATCGTCTCCGCCGCCTCGTCAATATCCTTCAACGAAACCACTTCTGAACCCGTATGCATATAGCGGGAGGGAATGCTTACCAGTCCGGTCGCCACACCGCTGCGTGTCACCTGGATCGCATCAGTATCAGTACCGGTCCGGCCAGAAAGCGCCTCCACCTGGTAGGAGATACCAGCCTCCGTCGCAGCCTTGATCAGGAGCTGGTAGACGCGCGGATTGATATGACCACCGATTGTCAACACCGGACCACCATTGATCTTTACATCCCCCAGCTCTGTCTTCGACGTGCCAGGATGATCCGACGTGAATGTCACATCCACCGCCAGCGCAATCTGTGGATCAACACTATAAGCGCTCGTGTGCGCACCGCGCAACCCCACTTCCTCCTGTACTGCCGAGACAAAGTAAACACCTGCTTTGAGTTGCGCGCGCCGCTCATGGATGCGCCTCAACGCCTCCACCACCGTAAACACACCTGACTTATCATCCAGAGCTCGCGAAGTCACGATATCGCCGCGCAGCGTCTCCAGTCCGGCAGCCCGCGTGCCCGCGCTGCCCAGCGGCACCAGTTGTTGTGCCTCTTCCCTGCTGGAAGCGCCGATATCAATCCACAGTTCCGTGAGCTTCGGCGCCTTGCCCCGCTCCTCCGCGCTCAGCAGATGAGCCGGCTTGCGCCCCACTACCCCCAGAACAGGCCCGTTGGGAGTATGGATATGGACACGATTGCCCGGCAGCGTCGAAGGATCAAAACCACCAATCGTCGCGAAATAGAGAAAACCCTGCTCGTCAATATAACGAATAAGAAAACCCAGCTCATCGCAGTGCGCCTCGATCATCACACGGGGCTTACCACCAGGATTAAGCGCCGCGATCACATTCCCATGTACATCGGTGCGCACCTCGTCGCTGTACCGCGCGACTTCCTCACGCACCACTTGCTGCGCGGGCTGCTCAAAGCCAGATGGACTGGGACTGCTGATCAACCGGCGAAAAAACGAAAGACGAGACTCATCCATCGAACCCCTCCTTGAAGACGATCAAACAAAACAGAGGCCCCACCTGGAGCCTCTGCATCAATCAAACTTTTAACGAACTATCTGTTTCAATACCTCTTCAACACCGGCATGGCTGCGATTCAGTCGCAGATCCTCGGCGCCAGAGGCATCGGTCTGCACCAGCAGTATACCCTCTTGGATACAGGTGTTGAGCAATTCGCGCGCCGACTCACGTGTCAGACGGCCACGGAAACGATTTTTCGGATTAACAGGATCGCCTATAAAATTGGACACACCAATAATAGTACGCCACGACCAGTTACGATCAATATAATCCAGGAACTGGAGAAACTGAGGGTCAAGAGCATCCAGCGGCGGACTACCATACATAGACACACCTGGCAGCTGCGCCGTGTTGCTCGTCAGCGCGGGTAGCGATCCCGTACTGCTGGGAGACATCTGCTGCATGGCAGGCAGCGAACCGGTACTCGTGGTCACACCACCAGGAACCAGTGGCACAAACTGGTTGGCACTGCTGATTAAATCTCGGCTCACGGTTCCCGGAATACCAACAACAATAACAGTTTTGTTCAAGCGAAGCTTTAAACGAGCGCTAATACGGGTAAAATCTTTATCGCCAGTCATCAGAACAAAGGTAGTGATGGTCGGACGATCAAAAACCGTTTCAATGATATCCATCAACATATTCAGGTCAACGGTGCTCTGAACCACCGTGCTCTGGACGATAGTGTTGTTACCAGGAGCGTTGACCGCCGGCATATGACCTGTATTACCTGTATGCTGAGCGCTGGAATACCCCAGAGGACCTGTGTGATTCTGGCCCAGAGGACCAGAGGGCGTGGGATAGTTCTGGCGATACTCGCGCTGCTGATAGTCAGAAATGCTATAGTGCTCTTCAGTCGGCTGATCATCTTCAAGCAGATTGCCCTCATCAAGGTCCTGGGTGAGGGGCGCCTCCTGCTCCTGTGACCAACCTTGCGAAGAGGGGAGCGCGGGTAAGGGGCCTGAGCTACCAGTGGTCTGTGACGGCCATTGGCGGGTAGAAGACCCTCCAGTTCCCTGTTCAGTCACAAAGGGAGAACCCAGGGCACCACTTGGAGGATTACCCCTCTCGGGATAGTGTATAGTACCCATACGGATGCGATCACGCTGCTTGGCCGGGCAGTCCACACGGTCAATCATGGCAGCCATCAGGCTCCCCTTGAATGGCTCCGGCTGACGCGTCCAGTCAGCATACGCGCGCGCGACCATAACAGTTCCATAACGACGAGCCACAGATATCAATTCCTGTGGATCAGGCTCTCGCCGCTGTATATTCAGCATACTGTAACGTATGTTCTCAAAATCGATGAATAGAGCAATATCTTCAGGCACAACCTTCTCCTCTCATGTGGGGAGAAACCGCGCAGGCCAAGATTTATGATTGTTCAGGTGCCGGCCTACTCTCACATAGACCCTTTAGCTATGAGCATATCATACTTTAGATATAAAGTCGAGAGGTCTGCGCTTTACTTTGTTTCAGCACTATGGTATATTCTGTAGTTAGGAAAGTATACGCAAGCGTAGAAGAGTAAGATGCAATGGAGTTAACACGAACCAATCCAGTAGAAGACACGGTCTGCCCGGTCGCTCGAACAGCGCAGATCATCAGCGGCAAGTGGACTATCCTGGTCATCCGAGACCTGGCTGCTGGCGTCAAACGTTTCAACCAGTTGGAACGCTCGCTACACGGCATCAGCCCCAAAACCCTTTCCGAGCGGCTGCGCTCACTTGAGGAGGAAGGCATTATCCAACGTCAGACGTTCGCAGAGGTTCCCCCTCGCGTTGAGTACTCGCTGACCGAGAAGGGTCGAGACCTCGTCTACGTCATTGAAAGCATGCGCCACTATGGGAAACAATGGCTATGTAAGGGCGAAACCACAGAACATATTTCATAAAGATTTCCCCGCTTCAGATATACCACACAATCCAGGCACTACAGAATACGTCATTATTATAACCGGCATACATCAATGAGAGAAGAACCGGAGGCCTCCCCCCGGTTCTGTTACCACTTGCGCAACATAAAGGTTTCTCTGCTTTACAATGTCGTACCAACTAGTTCACGCTTATGATCAGCCAGGAAACGATGGAGCAGACCGGTCGCGCTCGTTTCACGCTCTTCTGTCTCTTCCTCGGACCTGCTCATTAATGCATACAATCCCGCGACATCATAGCGCATCTGCACCTGCAGCTGGCCGTCACTATTAAACCCTTCAACGAAGAGGCCGTCCTCTTCCTCCCGAATTGCAAAGCTCTTTACATCGGTTTGGTCCAGAATCTGACCGATAGTGTGCAAGATGCTTGCATAACTATATGTGGCCGGCATTGATCCCTCCCTAAAATATTGGAGAATGTTCTGGTTACTAGCAGACAACACTGTCAACTGCAACGTTAAGTAATGAGGTGTGGGTTGTAATTTCAGCCTCTTCTACCTCACACTGCACTCCGACAATTTTAGCATAACAAAAGATAAACGTCAAGGTCACCGTTTAACGGCGGTGCTGGCGCCATTCCAGCCAATCTGATTGGCAGAAACCGCGCTGCCGATCAACTCCCTCTGCTCTTCCTCCTCCTGCTCGCTCTCCCGCTCCTTGCTTTCATTTTCCTGAGCATTGAGGATCTCAAGCGCCTTTAGACGCCAGAAACGCGCGCTCGCAGGCCGCTTCAACGAGAGTAATTCAGCCAGTTCCTCATCCGTCAGTTCCGCATTCGCTTTCAACGCCTCCATGGTGACCTGCAACTTATCCGTATTACTCTCTCCACCCACTTTAGCACTGGAACGCGACCCCTTCGACACCAGTTTCTCATCGGATAACGCAACGAACTGTCCCGTAATAGCACGAGTCGCACCAGTATCCTCTTTTACCACCTCGCTTACCTCTGTACCCTCGCGAGGATTCCTAGCAGCCAGCAGATTGGCCACGGTGCTCATGTTGCTGCGCGAGCCACTAATAAGCGCACGCCGCAGTGTGGTCGCCGGCAACTGCGTCTGCCTGGCAATCTCCGATAAGATCTTCATCTGCTCCAGCTTCTCAACCCGCTCCTCAGCTGTGGTCTCGGTGATCGTCTCCGCCATCATAGTGTAAACAATACCCAGCAGGGGAAAGGCACTGGCCATAAAAGGAAAAACACTGCTCAACCAGGGCGCAACAGTCTCTGCAGACTGCAACATGACTCCGCTGTGAAACTGCCTGGCATAAGCCCAGTTTACACCCCAGGAGAAAACCGTACACATCACGATCAATAACCAGTGCTGCCAGACTGCTTTGGGCGTTCGATATCTCCGATATCGCTGAAAAGCTGTCCAGGAGAGCAGATAAACCGTAACATCAATACTAATCGCAATAGCATAACTGACAATCCACCACCAGACCCCCTCCGGCCCGGTGGATGGCTCAAATGATGCGAAAAAGTACGCAACATGCGGTATTGACGCCGCCAGAAATACCGCGAATGCAATCCAGAAAAAATATTTCATCATGAAAAATTCATAACCTCCCCTCACCATCACATTCTGCCTACAGGGTAATCATCACCTCCCCACACGTCAATCCTCAAAGGACCATCAGGCTACATTTCATGCTACAAGCACTAAAAAGAGAAATATTTAGAATTTATAAGCCCAAAGCCCAGGCACAACATCCCCACCATAGGCTCCCACTCCTGAGCTTTACAAATGTATCGCGATATCCCGCCAACGCACAAAACCCCGTAGGTCACCCCCCGTCCCTTCTTGACCCAACCCAATCCCCGCGCAGTGACTCGCTTATGACCTTTCAGCATGTAAGGGCGTATACGGGCAAGGCATGAAACCCCGTAGGCTGACCCTCTTGCCTGCTGACCCAATGGAAATCCTGTGCAGTGACTCGCTTGCAGCCCATCGCTTTAGCTGATGGGAGCCCGTAGGCCACCCACCCAACCCTACGAACCTGCTCTTGTCTCTATCCTCCCCAATACCCATATCTCCCTGCTGTTTTGTTAAACTTCTATTATTACAGATAAATATATACATCTGAGATCCCCCTCAATCCGCCTCTGGAGCGGCTCTGTAGCTTATGTAGCTTCTATGTAGCTTATGCATCGGCCTCTGGAGCAGCCCTGTAGCTTTATGTAGCTTTCCGGTACCAGTTTTCGCAAAATATCCCTTTTCCTCTAGTTGACCCCCTACACAATCACTCGCATCCACCTTCTGAAGAGACTGTGAAGCTTTGTGAGGGATCGTGAAGCTTATGTGAAGCTTTGCATCGGCCTCTGAAGCCGTGTGAAGCTTTGTGAAGCTTTTTTGCACGGCTTTTTGGCATTAGTGCCGGTTTTGACAATAGCAGAGCGGGAAAATAAACGAATTTTCCGACCGGCTGGAAATTTGCTCGGAAAAAGTGTTGACAAGTCCTCCAAAGTGTGGCATATTATGCGAGCCACTGCGAGAGCAGTCGCAAAGAAGAACAGTACACTAACAACTGAAGATAGTAAGATCACTTCAATTTTGCTGAGTGCATGCGCCGGCGACCAGCTTCTTCGGGAGCCTGCCACCGCCGGGATCGCACGCATCTCATCACCAATGAACGTGAAGACACCAACACAAGAGATGCCAACCATACACCGATGAACCGGTACGATACGAGAACCAACCAACTAACTCATTACTCACGACACATCCCATCTGTGCGGGAGCACGCACAAGTGT
>JAFMRP010000120.1 GCA_017354095.1 Ktedonobacteraceae bacterium | reverse complement strand
GAGGATTTATATCACGAGCATTCCGATAGCTGACTACAACCAAGCCCTGACCTTCTACACGGAAATACTGGGATTTCAAAAGAAGAGGGACATCGAATTAGGCGCAGGCGCGCGCTGGCTTACTGTGGTTTCTCCAGAAGATCCTGATGGCCCAGAACTCCTGCTGGAGCCGAATGCAGACTACCCTGCCATGAAAGCCTTGCGCGAAGCATTAGCGGAAGATGGGATTCCCATCACCTCGTTTGCGGTCGATGATGTCCAGGCTGAGTATGAGCGCCTGCAGAAGTTGGGGGTGGCATTTACCCAAGAGCCGGGAAGCACGGGCGGACCGACGACGGCCGTCTTTGACGATACCAATGGCAATCTTCTTCAAATGGTCGAGTTGAAGAAGGGGAGCTAATGAAAGGCAACAAAGATCGAACCTGGCTTCTGCTCTGATCCGTTTCAAATGGCCCGTTGTCCAGGTTCCGCCACATCGGGAAGCTGGAGTTGAATGACATCCAGCTTCCTCTGCGGCTTTTTCCGCGCTGCATAGTCAGGCAACTTCAGAAAGAGCAGCCACTCATCGGGGCCAAGTGTCCACAGCTTCAATTGTGGGGATTGATAGCCCGTCTCAATGAGACGTGGATTCTTCACCTCTTTGATGTGTTTGTTGTCCTGTGCCCATTCCATCATGTAAAAGGCTAGTTCCGTCTCCTGGTATTCGATTTTGAGCGTGCTGGTGTAGATACTGACCTGCACTTGCTGCCTAGCAAGTCCCTCCTCTGCGTAGAAGCGCCATCGGCGAAAGCGAATATACCCTGACCGATCCAGGTGGCGCGTAAACTCTGTGGCAAAGAAGATGCGGGCCAACGTTGGCGCTGGAAGGGTACGCGCCAGCACGCCGCGCAATACGTCCTGGGGACTGTGCCGCCCGTCCTGACGTTCACGGTGCGCGAAGTGAATTTGCGATGAGCCTTCTTCATCTCGTCCAGCGTGGGAGCTTTGTATAGGTAGTAATCAGCTAAACGCCGCATGATCTCAACGTGCGCCTCCAGGGTTTCAGGCCACTCTACGTTTTTGCGCATCTAGAACGAGACAGCTTTCCATCGCCTCGGAACCACGTGAAGACTTCCCATATCTGCCCTCTGTCATCACCCTGCACACGTACTCATCACGTTCTTTCTCTCCAATAGAGCTTTAAGGCTTTGCTGATCCTCTCCGCACAATCCTTGACAACCTGGAAGTGAGCATCTATAATTTGTGACTGACTAAGTCAGTCGCAAATTGAGAAGGAGGGACAGCGATGCCTCGAACAGCAGAGGCGAAGCAACGCCTTCGCGAAGAGCAACGTGCACATATCTTGGAAGCGGCCAAACGTGTCTTTGCGCGGAAAGGTCTGGCGGCAACCGTGGATGATGTTGCCATTGAGGCTGGGGTCAGTCATGGATTGGCCTATCGGTACTTTGCCAACAAGGAAGCCATTTTTTCCGAGCTCATCAAGCAAGCTCTGCAAGCCCCCTCTGCGGATCTGCAACGCGTTCGAGACATGCCGGGGACGCCAGGGGAACGTTTGAAATGGCTGCTTTCAGCATTTGTAGAAAGTCGGCGACAGCCCGAATCTTTCCTGCTTTTGGGTCAGGTCCTCAGTTCCGAGAGGGCACCGGACGAGCTTCGCGAGTTGGTACGCCAGCGGAGCCAGGATTTACAAGGCACGTTCAGGCAACTGATCGTCGAGAGCCAGGAGACGTTCGAGGTAGCAGCAGGTGATCCCGACCAACTTGTGAGAGCTCTTTTCGCCTGCGTTGACGGCTTAACCCGATGGGCAATGTATGATCCTGAACACTACCACGAACATTTTCCCGATGCGGAGATTTTTTGGCGTCTGCTGAAACCGTAGCGTGCCTCTTGTTTCTCGTCTCCCACGATGCGCGGAGCGCGCGTTGGAGAAACACAGAGAGCTATGAAGCATGTTCTTTTGAGAGAGAGAAACGAAACGGAGAAAATGGAATGAGTTCAACGAAAAGCGGCACCTTGCGCGTACCTGGCGCACAGCTCGCCTACGAGGTACGAGGCTCTGGCCCCGTCCTGCTTCTGATCCACGGTGGTGGTGGTGATGCCCGTGCCTTCAACGGCATCGCCAAGTACCTCACCAGTCAGTACACCGTTGTGACCTACGACCGTCGGGGCCTCTCCCGCAGCACGCTCGACGATCCAGAGGAAGAACAGCAGGTCCAGATGCACAGTGACGATGCCCACCACCTGCTGGTTGCGGTCACTTCCGAACCGGCGTATGTGTTTGGGAGCAGCGGCGGTGCGGTCGTCGGACTCGATCTGGTCGCACGCTATCCCGAACAAGTGCACACGCTGATCGCGCACGAGCCTCCATCTCATCTGGTATCTGGACTAGAAGAGCGCCATGACACTATCCGAGAAACCGCTCGCCATGAGGGTGCGACTTCGGCCATGCAGCAATTCATGGCACAGATCGGGGTGACCTACGACGACCGGGAGCCAGATGCCGACCTCCCGGAACAAGGAGAGCGACCCATCGAGAACACGGTGTTCTTACTGAAGCGGGAATTTGCCATGTACGAGCGCTACCAGTTCGATTTCACCGCACTCCGATCAGCCTTGATGCGGACCCGGATCGTGATTGCTGCCGGAGAGAACGGACGAGCATATATCGGATACCAGAATGCAGTCGCAATGGCGGACACGCTTGGAACAGCCGTTGTGGAGTTTCCTGGACACCACGTGGGCTATGTGAGTCATCCGAGGGCCTTCGCCGCGAGATTGCAAGAGGTGCTCGGCGAGACACCTCTCCCGTAAGATGGGAGGGTGGCTGCATGTCTGCATGATGTCTCGGCACGCGGTCGCCCTCTGTTTTTGATCATCAAACGAACGCCAGTTTGACCTCAAAATGTGCATGAAAAAACCTCGCGAATTTGACCGGGAGAGTGCGCTTTTCTGATGCACATTCAGCCTTGTCGAGCCAGGTGGAGAAGCCTCCTGCCAGGATCTGCTCTCCGCCTGGGCATGCGCTTTTCTGATGATCAAAGTTCACTTGATTTGTGACTGACACAAGCATTGATCAGATCAAGACCCGCGCAATTTGATGATCAAAAACAACCCTCATGGTAGCTCTGGTCATGGAACGTAGCGCATATGATGTGGCTGAAGCAACAGAACCCATCCCGCAAGGTCACGCAGTACATCGGAGGCGTGGATGGTGAACGGCGAAAGGGAAAAATTGTATGGAAGAGCAGGAAGCAAGAGACAATGGAGACGATCAAGCAGCAAAAACGCACTTGGTCATGCTTATGCAAGCAGGATCTCCCTGGCACAAGGCCTCTACGACAGCAGGGCTTCAGATCGGTCGATCAACCGCGTATCGCCTGTTGCAAGCAGGACTAACGCGAGGAGAAGCAGTTTTTCAAGATGGGAGACATGGACATCCAGCTAAACTGCGAGAAACCGTGCTTCAATGGTTGGTTACAACCTGCCACGCCAACCCACAGATGCCAAGTCGGGAGGTGCAAGCAGCACTGCAAGAACAGTTCGGTATCCACGTCAGTATTGGTCACCTTAATCGAGTCCGTGCTCAATTGGGCGTTGGGAATCACGTGGGGCGCTCGAAAAAAAACAGCAACCGGTCTCTTCTCCTCCTGGACCGAAGTTCCAGGAAGGCGCTGGTGCTTTGCTCCTCGTCGCCGCTGCACAAGAGACAAGTTTGCTCGACTCCTTAGAGCATGCACTTCTCTTTTGTGCGTCCCATGCAACCTCGCGTCTTCCTCATCTCTCTTCTTCATCACGTCAGAGCCTCTTGCGTACCCTGCTCTTTCTTGGCGTGGCTGGTCTCTCGCGTATCTGGGATTTACGCGGCTACACAGGGGATGCCCTCGGTTTACTGACTGGGCGTTCGCGTGCCTACAGCTATTTTCACACAAAACGGTTTCTGGCAGACGTTGCCAGATCCAATGGTGCCGAGGTGTTGACAGGCGCTCTGGCTAAATGGACGACTTGTCTCTGGCAGCCTGAGGCCCCTGCTGATACGGACAAACAGGCCCTCTTTTACATTGACGGGCACCGCAAGCCGGTCCATAGGCATTAAGTTAAGAGAAGATGACAAAGAAAGCTTCCTATGCCATTATAGAACGAAAACGTTTGGGAGTCCTCTTGATGGAGGGAGCTCTGTCAAGTGTCGCACAGATTGCCCAGATCTTGGGTGAAGTCCTGGAAGAAGAAGCCAATCGCTTGGGTCGAGAAACAGGTTGGCAGCAACGAGAGCGAGCACTCAGTGGAGCCGATTTTGTTCAAACGCTCCTCTTTGGCTGGTGGCAGGAACCCGAGATCAGCCTGGATGGACTCACCCAAGTTGCCGGGCGACGTCAGGTGCAGATTACCGCCAGTGGCCTGCACCAGCGATTCACGCCCGAGGCGGCCCAGCTGCTTTTTCAGATCTTGAGCCATCTGGTGGAGGCCCACTTCCGCCGCCCACTGGTGGAGACCTTGCCATTTTTGCGCGCCTTTCCAGCCGTATTACTGGAAGATAGCAGTACCATTGCCTTGCCCAGGGAGCTAGTGCCGATCTGGCAGGGCAGTGGAAAGGAAGATGGGAAGGTGAGCGCCCCAGCCAGCGTCAAACTGTTTGTACGCCTAGACCTACGCAACGGAACGCTGGAAGGCCCTGCCCTCACCGCGGGACGGCACACCGATACCTGTAGCCCCTTGTCGCTCGATGACATCCCAGCAGGAGGACTGTATCTGGCCGATTTGGGGTTCGCCAGCGGTCAGCGCTTCATGGGACAGACCCCTGCTCACGTCGCAGGGATGCGCATGCCAGGGCCCCTCCCTCTTACCTCTCCTCCCACCGCTCTCTTGTCTCGGCTTTCCTGCTCTGCTCCGATGCTGTAGGCCGCGTCGCTTGCCATTTTCTTCAAGACAAGCCCCGATTTTGTGGAGTATGCTTATGCTGTGTTGGCCGTTTTTGTATTTTCGCGCTACTTTCAGGGAGAAAAGAACACGTGCCCTTCATCACACCCATCAGGAGAACGCATCATCGTGTGGGATGCGCGACAGGCAACTGCTTCCCTCTGCTCTCTGCGTAGTGTGCAAACAGAGAAAGGAAACGATATTCCTATGACTGATTCTTCTTTCACCGATGTGCTGATTATCGGAGCGGGTCCGGTGGGCCTGACCCTGGCGAATGATCTGGCCCGGCGCGGCATCGCCTGCCGTCTCATCGACCAACGAAGAGCATCCCACAACGAGATACGAGCGAAGGGTCTGACGCCGCGCACCGAGGAAGTTTTCGAGGATCTGGGCATCCTTGATCAGATCCATGCTCGCGGAAGCCGTAACCCGCTCTTTCGCTTCTATGAACGTGCTCGGCTGGTCCGCGAACTCGATCCGGCAATCGATCCGACCAATCAGCCAACGCCCGATGCACCCTACCGAGGTGCCTTCATCATCAGTCAAGCGCAAACCGAAGCGGTGCTGCGTGAGCACCTGGTGGGGCAGGGTGGACACGTAGAACTTGACTGCGAACTGGTGCATCTGACCCAAAACGCAGACCATGTCACTGCTCTGGTCATCCATGCAGGTAAAAAGCAGACGATCCAGGCACGCTATCTCGTGGGATGTGATGGAGGACACAGCACGGTTCGCCGTCTGTGTGACTTCCCCTTCCTGGGTGAGACGCTCCCAAACGAACACCATATCAACGCTGGTCTCTTCGTCAATGGGCTGGACCCAGAGTATATGCATGTCTGGGCAGACCCGGTGCGGGGGCTGTTTCTGTCCCCGATGCCCTACGATGGAATCTGGATCTTTCAGGCAGCTATCTCGCCCGAGCAGCACGACACGTCGCTCTCCACCTTCCAGCGCATCTTCGACGAACGGGCCGGATTGCCCGGAGTCTATTTGAGCAATCTGCAATGGGCCTCCATCTGGAGACCGAATATCCGCATGGTCAAGCAGTATCGCAAAGGGCGAGTCCTCCTGGCTGGTGACGCAGCCCATGTGCACTCTCCTGCGGGCGGGCAGGGACTCAATGCTGGCATCCAGGATGCCTACAATCTCGGCTGGAAACTGGCACATGTCGTTCAGGGGGCACCGGACTCTCTCCTGGAGACATACCAGGCTGAACGCCTTCCCATCGCTGGGGCCGTGCTGGCAACCACGACCGCTCGCCACAAAATGTGGCTCCATCAAGAGGCGGCGAGCGGCGATGGCAAAGCCCTCATCCAGTCAATCAGCGATTTACTCACGAGTAAAGACGCCATCGCCGATGCGACCCAATTGAGTATTACCTATCGAGGTGGCCCACTTGCCTGCGACCTCGATGAGACCACTGGCATTCGCGCTGGCGACCGCGCTCCCGACGCACCGTGTCTCCGTGCTGCAAGCTCCGAGAAGGTGCGGCTGTTCGATCTCTTCCGGGGTCCGCACTGGACGCTGCTTACCTTTGGTGACTGTCCTGTGCCACAACTGCCCAATATCTTCACTGCATGTCTATCAACGTACACGATCATTCGCCCGGGTGCCCTAACTGGAGCTTCGAGGCACGTAGTAGTCGATGTTGATGGATACATCCACCGCTTTTATGGCATCAGCGGTGACGCACTGATCCTGGTCCGTCCTGATGGCTACATCGGTCTCACTGGAGGCAGGGTGGATCAAGAGCCGATCCTCAATTACCTGTACGCGATACGCAGGTGAAGGAAAGAAGGAGCAAATGCGATGAAGCTCAGCAGTCATGGGTCACAAAGGAAAATGTGTCTCAGGTCAGAATTTTATCGCAACGGATACTTTCAATACAGCGGTCTACACAAAGGTTGATCGCTATGACAAAATGAAGGCATGCGAGCATACTCTTACGATTTACGACTGCGCATTCTGCACGCAGTCGATCAGGAAAAATCACGAGCAGAAATCATCAAAACATTCGACGTTTCACGAGCCACAATCAAACGCTATCTCAAACTGAGACGCGAGACTGGCGATGTCAAAGCCAAAGCCATTCCAGGGCGCCCAGCGAAGAAAGGAGCCGCCCTGCTTGCAGGGCTTCAACCGCAACTCGATGCCCATCCTGATGCAACGCTTGCAGAACATTGTCAAATCTGGGAAAGCACCCAGAGTATCCAGGTAAGTACCGCGACGATGAGCCGCGCCATCCACCATCTGAACTGGACCCGGAAGAAAAAGACGTTACGAGCAAGTGAGCAGAAGGAAGCAGATCGTGCAGTTTGGCGCGAACAAGCTCAAACGCTTGATGCAGGAAAATTGGTCTTTGTTGATGAATGTGGCTCTACTATCGCTTTGACCCGCCTGTACGCCCGGTCACCACGAGGAAAACGTGCCTATGGCACCATTCCACGCAACCGACGAGCGAACATCACGCTTTTAGCGACGCTCTCACTCTACGGCATGGGCGAAGCACTCATGCTTGAGGGATCAGCAGATACCACGGTCTTTGAGACCTACATTGAACGGATTCTAGCCCCAAGTCTGCAACCGGGACAAATTGTCATCCTGGATAATTTGAGCACGCACACGGGAGAAAAGGTGAGGCTCGCCATTGAAGCACGAGGATGCCGACTTCTGTTTCTCCCACCCTACTCTCCCGACTTGTCACCCATTGAAGAGGCATTCTCTAAGTTGAAAGCCTTTTTACGCCGGGTAGGAGCGCGCACCCCAGAGAGCTTGCAAGAGGCGATTGGGCAAGCGCTTCTTACCATTACTGTACAGGATGCTCAAGGATGGTTCGGACATTGTGGCTACCACCCTGTTGCGGTCTGACAGATGAGGAGGTTGCATGGGAGAATTGAGGAATCGATACCATGTTTCTCTCGCTGTTGGTGAGAAGAGAACCTCCAAGCTGCACGCGAAGAGGTTCGAGAGTCCGAAAAGCAGTCTTGAGAAAAGCTCTTTTTTGTCTCAATTCCTCGTCGCAAGCTGGAGATTTTGGCATTTTGATGGTGACACGACTTTTGATGCAGCGAGAGTGTTCATGAGGAAATTCTGTATGAGAGGGTGAGAACGTGTGTCACAGCATGGCCGGTTGTGAGATGAGTCAAACCACCACCAAAGCGGATCGGGTTCACTTCTTGCAGAGCTTCTGTGGGTGGAGTAATGTGATATGATGCCCTCGACACAGGTGAAACCGTTTTGGGAGGCAATCGTAATGAATATCCACGCGGTAGTGAAAAGATCGTCGCTCCCCTTCTTCATCCTGATTTTTGTTCTCTCTCTTCCGTTCTGGGTACTTGGTGCCATGAGTGCAAGCCCTGAAGGACCAACCAATATTCCCTTGAGCATCATCGGGGGATATACTCCCCTTGTCGCGGCAGCCATCCTCGTTTGGCGCAAAGAGGGACTCAGCGGGGTTGGCAGACTCCTCTCCCGTGTGCTCGACTATAAGAGAATCACGAACAAGATCTGGTATATTCCCGCCATTGGCTTCCTGCCCGCTCTCCTTCTGCTGTCATACGGGCTGATGCTTCTCCTGGGGCTCCCTCTCTCCTCCTCTTCCTTTCCTTTGGGGCTGATCCCGGTGCTTCTTGTTGCGTTCTTCATTGAGGCTATCGGTGAGGAGGTCGGCTGGATGGGCTATGCCATTGATCCCCTTCAGGATCGATGGCATGCGCTCGGGGCAAGCCTCATCGTGGGGGCAGCGTGGGGGCTGTGGCACGTCGTGCCTCTGATTGAGGCCCACCGCAGCCTGACGTGGATAGCAGGGTGGTTCCTCGGCCCTCTGGCCGGGCGCATCATCTTGGTTTGGCTCTATAACAACACGGGAAGAAGCGTGTTTGCCGTCATCCTGGCTCACGCTCTCTTCAACGCCGCATCCTCCTTGCTTCCAACCTATGACGCAAGCGTCGTCCAGTTTCTCACAGGAGGAGTTCTCGTGGTCGCAGCAGGTATCATCACCTTTCTGTGGGGGCCAAAGACATTCACTCGCTTTCGCTCTCCAAACCCGGGTGGATCAACTCTCGGAGAGAAGAGATGAACTGATGCAGCTTCATTTCGCACTGATGCCGAGAACCTTTCATCTACAACAGCCAAGAGCAGAAAAGAGCCAATGACGACACTGATTTCTCAAATGAACAGGTTGAAAATGGCTCAAGTTTTGTGAAGACCGCTGTAGCGCTGGTTTGTTGACACGGGAAATGGTGCCTGATTTTGAGGGAATATCCTGAGCGATGTGAGCTCAGAGATACCACACTCTGATACGTTTACAATGAGCCAAAACCCGGAGTCAACAAACCAGCGGTAGGTGTCATCGATCATGTGAGTCGGTGTCGTAGGTAAAAGACTGAGAAAAAACAGCGTTATTCTCAACTGTAAACGAATATTTATGGGCTCTTACACATTTTAGGTGATGCTCGTTACTCGCTTGCTACACATTTCTTGATAGATCGTTCTACAGGAATACCAATATCTCTTGTAGAAGGA
>JAFMRP010000752.1 GCA_017354095.1 Ktedonobacteraceae bacterium | reverse complement strand
ATCTCGTTCACAAACGGGGCTTCGTCAATGTCGGGATTGATCATGACACAGCGGAGTTTGCCGTCGAAAGTATCAGGAGATGGTGGCAGCAGTCCGGCAAAGCGCTCTATCCGGGCCAGAGCGAACTGCTCATCACCGCTGATGGGGGCGGTTCCAACGGAGCCAGAAATCGGCTGTGGAAGAAGCAACTGCAGGAACTTGCCAATGAAGAGCAGATCGCGATGACGGTGGCGCATTATCCGCCTGCGACCAGCAAATGGAACACGATTGAGCATCGGCTGTTTTCCTTTATCTCGATCAATTGGCGTGCTCACCCCCTCACTTCCCTGGAAGTCGTGCTTGAGCTCATCTCTCACACGACCACCGCTGAGGGCTTCACGGTGACCGCCGTCAAAGATAGCCAGACCTATCCCACCGGTCTCAAAGTCACCGACGAGGAATTGGCTGCACTCAACCTGCTCCGGGATGCCTTTCATGGGGAGTGGAACTACACTATCAAGCCTCAAGGTAAATAATCATCTTATTTCCGTGTAGCCCCTTATCTCTTGGAAGAGTCAGGTGTTTATCGGACCATATGCATGTGTTTGATGGTTCAAGGCGAAGGCTCTTTTTCCTATTCAAGGGAGAGCAGATCTCTGTAAAACTTATTTTAAGCCGGTAAATTGATCCGTTTATCACCATTACAATAGATATTTTTTAGTTTTATGTTTTCATAAATAATCGACCTACAAATTTGCAATCATGATAGCGTATTACTTATATACACAATATTGATGGCCTACGTCAACAATAAAGCAGCGCATTGAGGTCCATATTATGGACTATAAATCAAAAACACGTTAAAACCTGATCTTTAGTAAAAACGTAGATCGTGTGTAACATTTAGGAATGCAGTGGGTAGGCATCTGAGGATCAATAACACGAGTTTAGCGCAATACAAACTCACATCCGTACGATTGGTCATACGGATGTGCGCTTAGCTTTTTGATTGGCCTCACTGCCCACCTATGCCAGTCATAATAAACATGAGGAACCAATTGCGTACAGAAAAACAAATTGACTTGTCCAATTTACAGGAAAGTGCGGTATTCACACCCACGCACAGAGCGGGACATATAGAGCGCTTGCATCAATACTTCGAACAGGCGTGTGATTGGCGACCGGATGGCATTGCTATCGTCTGCGGGTCGTCCCGGCTCACCTACCTGGAGCTTGATCATCGAGCCAACCGTCTTGCACATCTACTAAGAGAGCGCGGGATTGCGGAAGGCAAGCCAGTAGGCATCTTACTGGAGCGGTCTCTCGACATCTACGTCGCTCTGCTAGGCATCCTCAAGGCAGGTGCGGCCTACGTTCCACTCGATCCGTCGTTTCCAGCTGACCGGCTGGCATTCATTGCACAGGACGCTGGACTGTGCGACCTGGTGACAACCTCTGGCTTGCATGAGCAAACGCAACCTCTGGCTTGCCCCGTGCTTGAGCTCGACGAGGCAGCCATACAGCTTGCCGCCCAGCCTGGGAGTCGTCCCCAGATCTGTGTCGATCCTGCATCGCTCTGCTATATCATCTACACCTCTGGCTCCACTGGCCAGCCCAAAGGGGTCGCCGTCTCACACGCCAGCATCGTCAACTTCCTGCGCGTGGCCATGCCGGTCTATGGCGTGAGGAGCGAGGATCGGGTCTACCAGGGCATGACCATCACCTTCGACTTCACTTTCGAGGAGATCTGGCCGGCGTGGATCGCTGCGGCCACGCTGGTCGCCGGTCCCAACGATTACCGACGCCTGGGTCAGGGGCTAACCGACTTCCTCATTGAGAACGAGATCACCGTGCTCAGCTGCGTACCAACTCTGCTGGCCACGATTGAGTCTGATGTGCCCTCCCTGCGTTGTTTGCTGGTTGGCGGAGAGGCCTGCCCTGCCGACTTGGTGCGTCGCTGGTCACGGCCAGGCCGTCGCATGCTCAACACGTACGGACCCACCGAAACAACAGTGACGGCTACCTGCTGCGAGCTATTGCCTGATCGTCCGGTCACCCTGGGTACCTCCCTGCCGACCTATCATGTCTACATCTTGAACGAACAGCTGTATCCTGTCGAGAAAGGAGAAAGTGGAGAGATCTGCATCGGTGGCCCTGGGGTCGCTATTGGCTATCACAATCGTCCTGAGCTCACCGCCGAGCGATTTGTGCCCAACCCGTTCAGCCATGATCGGGACGAGGCGCCGCGCATCTACCGCACTGGCGATATAGGCCGCTACACCTCCTCGGGAGAGATCGAGTATCTGGGTCGCATTGACACCCAGGTCAAGATTCGCGGCTATCGTATTGAGCTAGGTGAAATCGAAGAGGCACTCCGCCAGGATCAGGCCATAAAAAATGCGATCGTCGCTCCTCTGGAGCGGGACGGAATTGTACAAGATCTGGTCGGCTATGTCACACTACAAGATTACGAGGGAGTAATTGCTACTACTGGCCTGCGCGAACGGCTCCATGCCTCCTTGCGGCGCCAGCTCCCCCCTTACATGGTCCCGTCGTTCATTGAGGTGCTCGACAGCTTTCCCCTACTGGCAGCTGACAAGGTGAATCGAGCTGTCTTGCCTCCACCAGCATCTCCGCCGCTTGGCCTGCGGTCCGGCCCTCACGCGCCCGCAGAGACTCCTTTGGAGGGCCAACTTGCCACGGTGTGGGGAGAGGTTCTAGGTTATGAGGACGTTTCCGTCGAGGCAGACTTCTTCTGTGATCTGGGGGGGCACTCCCTGGCCGCCGCCCGCCTCATCTCCCGACTGCGCAGGCAACCTGAGTTGCAAGGGCTATCAATCGGCGATCTGTACTCCCATCCCACGATCAGTAGCCTGGCCCAGTTCATCGAATCTGACCTGGCAGCGCCTGCCGACGAGCAACCTGTAGCCTCAGAGAGGCCTGCCCCCCGACGATACTCAACGCGGCGCGTACTGGGCTGCGGCCTTGTGCAGCTCGTTGAGATGTATGGCTGGATGTTCCTCATGAGCATTCCTTTGCTCGGATTTCTCTACTCGATATTGCTCCTGCTGCGTCTTCCAGTGGTAGAGCTACCGACGCCTCTCAACGTCATGGCACACTCTTCGAGTCACGCGTTGCTAGTTGCTGCATCCATGTGGATCGTCTCATTCGTGGCAGCCATTTTCCTGCTGCCCGTGGTTGGCGGTCGTTTGATCGGACGCTACTTGCGCCCGGGATGGTACCCGCTGTGGGGCGCCACTTACCTGCTCTGGTGGTTCTACAGCAAAATCCTCGCTTTTGCTCCATTGGCGCTGCTGTCCGGCTCGCCGTTCATATCGCTGTACCTGCGCCTGATAGGAGCCAGGGTTGGTCGTCACTGCCACTTCTCCTCCGCCGCGATCAGCATGCCAATGCTCGTCGAGATTGGTGATAACGTGAGCATTGGCTACGGTGCTCGTGTGCAACCCTTCGTTGTGGAAAACGGCTGGCTACGCATAGCTCCTATTCGGATTGGCTCTGGCAGTTTCATCGGCACTAACAGCCTTGTGCTGGCTGGTGCACAGATCGGTGAGCAGTCCTCGGTGGGAGAGCAGTCCCTGGTGTCTGCTGATCAAATCATCCCGGCGAACGAGCACTGGGCTGGCTCACCTATCAAGCGCCTACAGACAGCCCCCTCCCTAATCGAAACCATGACC
>JAFMRP010000751.1 GCA_017354095.1 Ktedonobacteraceae bacterium | reverse complement strand
GGTTGACCCAGCAGCACGGCTTCGGCCTCAATGCCGCCGACGCCCCAACCCAGCACACCCAGACCGTTCACCATCGTCGTGTGAGAGTCGGTGCCAACCAGTGTGTCGGGGAAAACGGTACGCGCGCCATTTTCCTCTTTTGTCATTACCACACTGGCCAGATATTCCAGGTTAACCTGGTGGACAATGCCGGTGCCGGGAGGCACGACGCGGAAATTAGCGAAGGCCTGTTGCGCCCAGCGCAGCAGCGCGTAGCGTTCGGCGTTGCGTTCGTATTCGCGTTCCACATTGCGGGCAAAGGCCAGCGTCGAGCCAAAGGCATCGACCTGTACCGAGTGATCGATGACCAGGTCGGCGGGCACGAGGGGATTAATTTTGGCGGGATCGCCCTGCATACGGGCAACCGCCGAGCGCATAGCCGCCAGATCGGCCACAGCGGGAACGCCTGTGAAATCTTGCAGCAGCACGCGCGCGGGCATAAAGGGGAACTCGGCCTCGCTGGTCGTTGCTTTACCGGGCTGCCAATTAGCCAGGGCCAGGACATCATTCTCGGTCACAGCCTCGCCTCCGGCATGGCGCAACAGATTCTCCAGAACGATTTTTATAGTGAAGGGAAGCCGGTCTAAATCCCGTATGCCGCGTTGTGTGAGGCTTTCCAGCTGGTAGTAGTCAACTGTGCCATATCCACCCTGTAGCTGTTTACGGGCACCAAATACATCTTTGTACGTCGTCATATGCATGCTCCTTGTATGCTGGAGGCAAAGATTTGCCTTCCACAGTTACACATTATATAACCAATGCCGCTATTTTACTTGGCCCAAGCAGCTTCCTGGCAAGCTGCCTTCATGGTAAATAGCGTATGATCTGCTTATTGCTTATCAGGAGCCAAATAATCTGGCACAAAAGTAGTATAACGGCAAGTAGTTGATCTGTCTAACATCTATTTGCGATAAAGTTGATGTCTTTTTGAGATCAGCCGGTAAACTTGGAGCAATGCTAGAGTATTTCGGCGGCTGGCATATCTTCACATGGTGGCGTGATTTCGTAGGAGTCCAGAGCTTCCATCAATACCATTTTGTATTGACAAACTGGCTGTACTTTCGCTACAGTAGAGAAAGCGCAGTCCAACGTGTCATGTTATATGAAAAAAGATGTATATCTAGAGAGGGTCGGACGGTTATGGGGAAGTGTCTGGATGTAAAAGAATGCGGTATTGAAAATCGAGCCAGGGCACGATTTTGCGCCCGGTGTGGCCTGCCGTTGCGTGGCATATATCTGCGCGGGCGTTATGAGATTCGAGAATTGAGTGGCAAAGAGCGTGGCACCGCCATTCTGGCCGCAATCGACCGGCACAACGGAACGCCAGTTCTGGTGCGTGCGCTCATCCCCCGCGTGAACAATAAGGAAGAGCAGGAAAACTTTTTGCAGGAAGCGGAGTTAGCGGCATCGCTCTCCGCGAAAGTAAATGAACCGGGCAGCATTCGTGTCACCGATTATGGACAGGACGGACCGGTCGCCTTCCTGGTTAAAGTAGAGTACCAGCAGACTTCACCTGATCAGCAAGCCCCCCGCCCGCGCATCGTCACCCGAATTGGAAATGACATTATCCCTCCATCCTATAACAACTTCAGTGATGAAGAAGAAGATCCATTATCAGCTACCCAGGTGCGCATAGCCATCCAGCCGCACACCGGTCCTCAACAGATCATCCAACCGCCCAACACCCCTCTGCCGCGCCAGGGTGACTGGCAGGCTATCGGTGATCTTGCCTACGAACGTGGCAATTATGAGGAGGCACTGGGCGCCTATGACCAGGCTTTAAGCCAGCAGACCACGCTTGTCGAAGCCTGGAGTGGCAAAGGAGCGGTACTGCTGCATATGGGCCGCGCCGAGGAAGCGCTCGCTGCCTATGATCGGGCGATCGAGCTGCGCGCCGATGATCCAGAGATCTGGACCTCGCGAGCCAGTGCTCTGCACGAGTTACGCCGTTTTGATGAAGAAATGAGCGCTTATGAGCGCGCGCTGCAATACGATCCAGGATATGTCTATGCCTGGAGTGGACGCGGCATGGCGCTAGCGGAGCAGAATCGTCTGGAAGAGGCTCTGAGCGCATTTGATCATGCGCTCCTGATCGACCCGGAGCAGGCGACCATCTGGCAGGCCATGAGCGACACGCTTTTCAGTCTGGATCATTACCAGGAGGCCCTGCTCGCCATTGATCGTGCCCTGGCGATTGACGAGAGCCAAGCGTTATTCTGGGACACCAAGGGCAACATCTTGCGCCGTTTGAAGCAGCCGGAGCAGGCGCTTGCGCAGCACGAGCGAGCCGTTGTGCTCGCCCCAGACAATGCCATTACTTGGTTCAATAAAGCCAATGCTCTGCGTGACATCCAACGTTATTCCGAAGCACTCGCTGATTATGATCGCGCTCTCATGTGTGATCCAACGCTAGCGGAGGCATGGTATAATCGAGGGAACGTCCTGGCCGCATTGCGTATGTATGACGAAGCGCTGGAATCATACGATCACGCACTGGATTACAATGGCGGGTTGACCTCGGCCTGGTATAATAAAGGAAGCCTGTTGCACGAACAACATCGACACGAAGAAGCGCTGGCCGCATTTGACCGCGCACTGGCACTGGACACTCATAACATCGCGGCCTGGAACAATAAGGGGCTGGCCCTTTTTGCCCTGGGGCGCATGGAAGAAGCCCTGGCCGCCCTGGACCAGGCAACCTCGTTCGCCCCGGAAGAGCCTGATGCATGGTACAACAAAGCGGTAGTGCTCGAACGCGTGGGCCGTACGGAAGAGGCACGTTCGTGCCAGGAGTGGGCACGCTCATTGGAGCAGCGCACGCCGCAGAACAGGGCATAACTGGTAGATCATTGATAGGCACCGCTCACCCATTGTGGCCATTCAGTGCCTGTGCAACCCGGCACCTACACCAGGTGTCTCTATGACTCGGAGGAGGGAATGCGACGCTGCGCCGATCTGACGGACTGCGGGTATGACAATCGGGACAGCGAGTTATTTTGCCGAGCATGTGCGCTGCCCTTACTCAACACTGCGTTAGCGGGACGATATGTAGTTGAAGCGCTCTTGAGCAAAGGTGGGTATGCGGCTGTATTCCGTGGAATAGACCGCAATTTATCGCGTCACATTGCTATCAAAGTGCTGCTGCCCAGTAAAACGACCCAGGTTGAGCGTGAGCACTTCCTGCGTGAAGCGCGTATTGCGGCTGCGCTGGACCATGCAAACATCGCTCCCATTCTCGATTACGGTAGGGATGGCCCTAGCGTTTTTCTTGTTATGCCTTTATATACGGCTGGCTCGCTGCGCACCCGCCTGGCCCGTGCCAATGGGCCGCTGACCATACAGGAGACAACGCAGAATTTTCATCAGCTGGCGCTGGCGCTGCACTATGCGCACACGCGCCCCAGTCCGGTGATTCATCGCGATATCAAACCTGAAAATATTTTGCTGCACCAGGAGGATTATCGCCTGGTAATCACTGATTTTGGCATTGCGCGCTCTCTGGAGCCCGGGGTTAGCGTGGGTAAAACGGTCACTGTGCGTGGGACCGTTGGATATATGGCCCCGGAGCAGGCCAATGGTATCGTTGACCCGCGCAGTGATCAGTACGGCAGCGCCGTAGTGCTTTTTGAAATGTTG
>JAFMRP010000750.1 GCA_017354095.1 Ktedonobacteraceae bacterium | reverse complement strand
GCGCTCGATATCTTGCATCGCAGTTCCGACCGAGGAGATATCTTCGCGCACCACCCTGACGATTCGGGCGATGGTGCTGGCCTGGTTTTTGGCTTGTTCAGCCAGCCGGCGGATGTTGGAGGCGACAGAGCCGAACTCGGTACCGTAGGCCCTGGTCGCGGCGGCTTGAATAGCGGAGTCGAGAGCCAGGCGATTCGTTTGATAGGCGATGCCCGCGATCACCTCGACGATATTGTTGATTTCCTGAGAAACCTCGCCCAGGAGTTGTACTTTGCGGGCGGTGGTACGGATATTCTGGTGAACAATGCCTATTTCTTCGACGGCACTCAGCACGGCCAGGCGACCGCCCGAGGCGCTCTGATAGGTTTCGCTGGCATTCGTGTACAGGCTTTGCGCGTAGCGGGCTACCTCCTGACTGGCGGAGGCCATCTGCTCCATGCTGGTATTGAGCGAATTGATCTGCTGGATCTGTGTATCGCCAATTTTGACCAGTTTCAAGGATTGATCGAGTATCGTCCCGGTTGACTGCTCGACCTGTCCGGCAACGCGTTTGATCTGCACCACCACGCTGCCCAATTCATCGATCATATAATTAAAGGAGTTGGCGAGCAATCCAAGCGCATCGCCGGTCACCTCCGCGCGCACACGCAGATCGCCCTCACCAGCCCCCTTCACCTCGGCAATCAGCTTTTCAACGCGCTGGCGCAAGTAATCGCGGCTGGAGCGGGTTTCCTGCATGAGTTGCACAATATGATCGAGCATATTATTCATTGAAGTAGCGACACTGCCAATCTCATTATGGCCATCCAGGTCCGAGCGGGCCATTGTTTCGCCCGCAACGATGCGCCTGGTGAGGCCAACCAGGCGGTAGAGAGGCCGCGTAATAGAGCGGTTGACGACATAGACGATGGCAAACACGATCATCATCGAGATGAGAACGGCGGCAAGCGCACCCAGGAGGAGAGGGACAAACTGGGATGGGCCAACCTTCACCACCTCGGTATTGACCTGTTCGGCGATATCCACAATCCGCTGCCAGCTCTGCAGTAATGTGGCGTAGCGTTCATCGGCCGTTTGAAGGTGTTCCGCGGCATCTTTCAGGGTAATTGGCTTACGCAAAGCGATCAAAACGCTATCTTGAGCTACTTTATATTGTGGCCACTGGTGGAGCAAGATATTGTTCAGTAACTGCTGCTGCTCGGATATGAGCGTTGTTTGTGCGTTATTGTTCAGTAAGATGGAGCGGATATCCGCCATTGAAGGAGAGGAGGCCAGTTCATATTGTTCCTGGTAGCTAACGCTATTGACTTCGAAGCTGCTCTCGACGTTCAGAATTGGCACGATCACATTATCAGGAGCCTGCACCACCTTTGTATCGGCACCATTTTTTGTAATGCTGGGCAGCAGGGCCACGAGCAGGGCATGCATATTTTGCAGATGCGCCAGTTCATTGGTTGTGATTTTGATAGCCTGGTTACTGGTTTGCAGTGCGCGTCCACTGGCCTGGAGGGTGCTGAAATAGGTATTGCTGAGAGCAATGATGACCGCCAGGGGGATGAGAGTTGCCCACACGAAAACGAAGACCAGGCGTAAAAATATTGGGACGTTGCGGGTCCACCTGAGCATGTAGCTCCTCCTTGGGCCTGAGATACGACGACGACGACGTACTTTTTGTGAGAATGAACAAATAGCCGATTTAGTTACGGTACAATGATTTAGTTACGGTACAGTTACGGCACAGATGAAAACAAGGTCTAAAAAGTTCTAAACTGTAGATATTGCTATTACACAATAAATTTTTGTTATTTACTCGTCAATAGAGTAGCCTAAAATAACTACCAGTCAAACCGGTAGTAAGGGAGCCGGCCACCCGCAAGGGGTGGCCCTACATGTTGGGTGAGCATGAGGGATAGAGGAGCGAGCCCACCTGATGGAGTTTTGGGAGTACAAGGTGCTAAAGGGAACGTGGGATGGCCTGGGAAGCCGGACCCGCATGATGTTTTATCAATAACGATCGTCCAGATGCGATGGAGGGCGCGGCGTCAACAGGGTGTAAGCCGGCCACCCGCAAGGGGTGGCCTTACATGTCTGGTGGGCACGAGGGAGGTATAGAGGGATTTTATGTGGATGAGACAAGAAAGACGGGGTGGGTCTGGACTTCGTGTTCGAACTCCTCGAGCGTGGAGGTCTCGGTGATGTTCAGGTAAGGGAGGACGAGGTGAGCGCGGTACCAGCGAACGAGTGCGACGGGAATGCCAGGGGGACCAGAAAGTACCGCAGCGCGAAAGATGGATGCCGCTACCGCAGGCTCCAGTTCGATGGCGCGGATCTTCTCGGTGCGCCGATTACGGGTAATGGTGGCCTCGCCTTTTGCCGCGCGAAGGTTGCGCACCCAGTTCACGATCCCATAGGGGGTGACGAGGTAGCGCTTCCCTTCCTGAGCGAAAATCGCGATGGGGGTCTGGACCAGATTGCCGCTCTTGCGTCCACGAACTGTGAGCAGCGAGAAGCTTCCCAGGGTGACGCCCATGCGCAGCAACGACGTGATTACTGCGTTGTTGATGCGCATGAGGGAGGTGGTTTGATAGCGCTTTGGCATACGGTTCTTCTCCTCATTGCTCCGTCTTATCGAAGTGATAGACCACCTCGTAGAGATGGGGATCGACGCGCGAGGCGAGGGGGAGACGAGATGCAAATTGCGCGCTGTACTTCTGCTGAAAGCGGTCAAAGTCTTCCCTGGATCGCCACTGCGCATAGTTGACGACACGGGTGCCATCGGTGCTGCGGTGCAGCGCCGTTCCGATCAAGCCGGGTTCATTGTGAATCTGCTCGGCGAAACGGGTCCATTGATCAATCAGTTCTTGCTGTTGTTCGGGCCTGGTTTCAAAGACGTTGATCAGTGTTACCAGGTTGCCATCACGGGAAATGAGCATATGTTCTCTCCTTTTTTGGTGTTCCAGGCTATCCGTTTAGCCATCCGCGCCCCAACCGCCCACGCGCCCCGGCCACCCGCAAGGGGTGGCCCTACATGTTGGGTGGAGCGAGAGGAAGGTGGCTCCGAAGAATTTGTCAATGTTCATACAGGGAACGAATCAGCTGGATAGAATGTGACAGGGATTCTTTCCGGGTGTTTATCGCTTGCAGGTTTGCAATGTGCTGTTAGTGCAATTGCTTTTCATAGAGTATCACTTCCAGGCCCTGGTAGATATCGCGGCCCACTTCGCGAAAGCCGTTTTTCTCGTAGAACCGCTGGGCCGGGACCTGGATGATGGAGGTGTCGAGATGCAGGGTTTGATAGCCGAGGGCGAGGGCACGGGCTTCGAGCTCATCGAGAATGAGCTGGCCGTAGCCGTGTCTCTGGTGATCAGGGTGGACGCGCATGCGTTTGATCTCGGCACGCTCGGGGGTGATGCGCCTCAATGCGCCCATCGCCACAAAGAGGCCATTGTATTCGCCGATTAGAAATTCCCCGTGATTTTTGAGGTATACGTCTTCGATTGCATAGATGTCGTCATCCCAGGGACCGCGTCCCAGGTAGGCTCCGATCTGCTGGATGGCGTGCATGTGTAAATATTCGACGGATTTTTGATCGGCTGGTTTATAACGGCGCAGGGTGAACATGGAATGGGTCCTCACAATTGTTCGCCGCCCGAAGGCGGCGCGATGGATTGATTGTATC
>JAFMRP010000749.1 GCA_017354095.1 Ktedonobacteraceae bacterium | reverse complement strand
AATGCCATGAAAGGGCAGGTGATTGTCGTCTCAATGGCGGGGCAGGCGCTGCGCCTTTACCAGGATGGCAAGCTGGTCAGGTCGTTCCTGGTAACCACCGGTCGCTATGAGCGTCCTTCGCTGCCGGGTTTCTGGGATGTGCAGAATCGCGAGTCGCCCACCGTATTCAAATCGACCGAACCCAAAGACTCGCC
The DNA here is from genome assembly GCA_017354095.1 of Ktedonobacteraceae bacterium. Classification (GTDB taxonomy): domain Bacteria; phylum Chloroflexota; class Ktedonobacteria; order Ktedonobacterales; family Ktedonobacteraceae; genus Bu33. The sequence goes on along the minus strand of JAFMRP010000749.1, from coordinate 3,490 downwards.
TTACTGGTATCCCGATACCCCGATTCACTTCGCGATCCTGTATCACCAGGGCGGCTACTTTATCCACGATTCCTGGTGGCGTGCCGATTATGGTCCTGGCACGCAGTTTCCGCACCACGACTCGGGCGGTGATGATCACGATGCGGGTAATGGTAGTCATGGCTGCGTCAACATGCGCGAAGACGAAGCTCAGTGGCTGTATCAGAACACCAGTTTTCAGACTAAAATCATCGTTTATTGATTGATAGATCGAAACCCGCGGCTGGAAAGCACGATGCGCCGGAGTTCGACAAAACGCATATCGGCAGCCGTTCGCCAACAGGCGGATGGCTGGCAACTTGGCCCGCTGCAACGCACCTATATCCTTGGCGGAATGGCGGGCCTGGTTTGTGTGCTGGGGCTATCCTGCCTGCTGTTTGGTGCTGCTCTGCTGGCCGCATTTTTCTATCTGTATCATGATATCTTCAGCTGGTGGTCGTTCTGGTTGACTCTCCTCATTCCAGCTCTTGGCGGCTGCTGGCTCCTGCTGGGCCTCTGGGTCACGTTCTCCTACTTGCTGACGCGCCCTGAGCGTGTTTACGTATTTGCGAAAGGGATTATTTATCAGCGTAAGCGTGCTTTCCAGGTCGCACGCTGGAATCAGGCGGAGAGGCTCTGGCGGCGTGGCAGTGATGGTGATGAGCCTCCGTCGTTTGTGCTGCAATTCCACGAGGGCATTCGTGTGGTCTTACCTGGAGATCTGCCAGGTATCCAGGCGCTTTATCGCTTCATTGAAGACCTGGTGACGCGCCGAGTGGTGACATCTGGCCTCGCTGACTACCAGGCCGGGAAGGTGCTTCATTTTGGCGCGTTGGAGATGAGCAGATACGGGCTGGTTGTGAAAAACGATCAGAGGACGCTTTCCTGGAGTGACTTCACGCGCCTGACCGATGACCAGGCATCGCTCCGTATTTATTATAGCCATGACGATGACCCCTGGACTGTACTGGACGGAGCCGAGGTCTATAATCGCAAAGCGTGCATGGCACTGGCGGAGCAGATCAGCGAGCTCTCGCGGCAGCAGCTGCAGCGCGAATCCTTCTATCATGAGATACAGCAGCTGCCCCAGGTAGCCGAATTTGAACAGGGCACTACCGTTTCCTTCGGGTCATTGAGAATGAGTAAACAGGGCATTGAAATGCCCAATGGCGTGGGAATGCTGCCCTGGTGCGAGATCGCCTGTATCGGAGTCGCGGAGAACGCGTTGATCATCAGACGCCAGGGTATGGAATACGAGTGGCACGCAGTACCCGCCTGGACCATTACTGATACTCCCGCGCTAAAAGAGCTGGTCACCTATATTGTCAATCAAAGAACATCATAGCAAAATAGCCATAAAGTTGTAGTAAAATAGCTCTACATCTGTTAATCTCTACATAGAATAAGGGCGGGTATTGATCACTAACAGCGAAGACAAAAGGAGCGATAGTCTATGCAACAACAAATGCAAGCAATGCAGCAGCTGCCTCCTGAGGCGCATCAGATGGCGATGACATATCAGCTGGGCACGCCGCTGGCGGAGTATCGGGGCGGTTTTACAGGGCGGAGCATTGGGGGCATCATTTTAGGCATCATTTTTACCGGACTGTTTGGTGCTATTGCGATAGGCATCATGAATGATAGTTCTTCATCTAGCTCCGATGGAGGGCCGATAATTATCATGGTAGTCTTAGCGCTGGTGGGTCTCTGCTTTCTTCTCTGGAGTATTATTGCGCCAATCATCTACAGCTCCTGGCGTGTCTATGTCTGCTCGGATGGCTTTGTGTTCGCGAAAGGCAGTGAGGTACAGCCTACCCGCTGGGAACATGTGCAAGCTGTGTGGCAGAGTGTAACACGGCATTATCGCAATGGCATCTATACGGGTACAACGCACAAGTATACGGTCGAGCGCAGCGATGGATACAAAGTTGTTTTTGATGATCGCTTTAAGAAAGTGAGCGACCTGGGTGATACATTGAGCAACAAAGCCACGGCTATTATGCTGCCGCGTGTGCTCGCTGCTTACAACGCTGGCAATGTAGTCAATTTTGGGCCGTTGAGCGTGCAGTTGCAGGGGGTCAGTAACGGCCGGGAGCTGCTCCCCTGGTCGCAGATTTCGGATTTCAGCGTCAACCAGGGAATAGTCTCGGTGAGGAAGGAAGGCAAGTGGCTGAACTGGTCGTCGGTCGAGGTTGCTAAAATTCCAAACTTCTTCGTCTTCATGGCGCTGGTCAGGGCGATCCTCGATGGCGCAAGAGGAAGACAGTACTAAAGCGAGTTGCATTAATAGCGCGGTCTGGCCCCCCGCCCCTACATTGCCCAGGGGCACGAGCGAGGTTATGGGGGGCAGGCCGTGCGCTGAAATAGGTGTCAGGGTAACAGGCTCAGGCTGATCTGTAGTGCTATATCGACTTCGCGCAGTTCCTCGGCGCTGATTGAGCCGCGCCGGCGAATCAGGCGTGATTTTTCAATCGTCATGAGCTGCTCGCACTTCACGTCGGTATAATCGTTCAGCCCGTTTTCTGGGGCAGGAGAGATGCGTACGTGTAGGGGTATTTTCCGTTCGGTGCGGCTCATCGAGGCCACAATCGTCAAGGGATATGACGCTGCGGCGTTGCCCGAATCATTCTGTATAATTAAAGCAGGACGTGTACCCTGCTGCTCCGCTCCACGACCAGGGGACCAGTTGACATCCCAGATCTCGCCACGCCTGGGATTGGGTATGGGCGCATACGATGTATCTCGTTGTCTGAGGCTGGGCGAGGTCTGCCTGACCTCTTCACTCATGCAACCATGCCTTCGCGCCCGGCATCAAAGAAAAAGCGGGCGTCTTCTAATGTTTCTGGGAGGGAACCGAGGTAGGCGTAAGCTTCGTCGAGGGAGTGGCTGAGGGAGGAAAGTTCGCGTTCACGTTTTTCAACGATTGCGGTTCTGACTTGCTGATAATTGTCCTGACGCATAAGATCCATAATAGTCTCCACAATATCTCCAAGGGAGGAATCTAATTCGACCGCCAGAGCCTTTAGCTCTTTGTGCTGCGTTGAGGGGATTTGAATAGATTTGCGGACGAGGTTTTCATGACGATAAAGATCGGTATGCATAACGGCCATGAAGTTGCCTCCTAATCATAACACGACGTCATCCTTTCTCTATTGTACTTGGCCTACCCGGAAAAGTCAATGAATGTTTTGGGTCTTTGTTTAGAAAAATGGAAAAGTGAAAATTTGCATTCTGTCAATTCTGCAAATCCGACTGCCGGGTCCGAGCGCTATAAGCTCTCTTGACTTTTCGGTCTGTTTCATCTATATTTCCCCTTGATTTTTTGCTATCTACTCTGTCAAACGAAGTTTGACAGGTGTGCCGCCTACGGCGGCGAGGGAGGGGAGAGAGGCGGGGACACCCCGCGCCCCGCAAGGGGACGCAGTCCCCTTGACCCCTGCTTTGTTGCCTTCGTCTGAATCTTGACAGAGTA
>JAFMRP010000005.1:3804-20935 GCA_017354095.1 Ktedonobacteraceae bacterium | reverse complement strand
GCTTTTACCGGACGCGGTTGGTCCAAGAATAACAGGTAGTTTGGGTAGCTGTTGGGGGCTCATCTACATATCCTCTAGAGCTGTGTTGTATCTTCTTGTTGGGGAGGCCGGGCTCTCTGCATACCTTGCGCGACGTGCCACTCCAGGCCCATTATAATCCCTGCCCCTACCAGTATGCCAATAGGTGTGAGCCAGTTGAAGGCGATGCCAGCGGTCAGACAGCCCCCCAGGATACCTCCCAGCAGGGCCGCGCAGGTAAGCGCCACCTTATTGGTTAGAAATGGCAAGAGTCTGCGTACTCGTTTGAGTAGCCATGAACTGACAGTGGGGGTGCTGCCAAAGGTCGCGCTGGCCGCGGCCAGAAATAGCAGCAGGATAAGCTGCAAGGCGGGGAGATCTGCGAGCTGGATGATCTCCCAGAGAAGCCGTGCCAGAGCCGTCACAGCCAGGGTGCAGTTCATAGCGGAGAAGATGCGGTCGAGTGTTTCCCGGAGAGACCAGGCACGTGACCAACTGGTCAGCAATGCGCCAATGGCGGAAGTGGGGATAATGCCTATCAATACGATGATAAACCAGGGATTGGGTGGCAGTGATGATGCCCCAGCCTGTGAGAGAAGCATATACCACAGGCTGGTTGCCATCAGGGAAGTTGTGAACGTCAGGCCCCGGTGTATCCACTGACGCTGCCGTGGACTGACCTGCAGCATTTCCCAGCCATTGTTGCCCGGTGATCCATACTTGGCTCTGCTCTCCTGATTTCGCAGTTGTGATGGTGTAAACTTCTCTGCTTGATCGACTGCTGCTCCAGCTTTTCCATTGACTTGTCTCGCCATCTGGAGTGCCTGGCCAGCCTGTGGGGTCAGAGTTGCTGCGCCCATTGTCAGGGCATCATGCTCATCATACTCTTCATCGTCCAGCTCTTCGTTCAGATCTGCACCCCTGGTTTTGCCTCCCAGGTGCCGCGACCCATTATTTTTCGCGTGCAGCACATCTGCTTCGACAGTCACCAGGAGATCCTTCTTGGCACCGTTGGTGTTTGGGGAGATCACAATTGTGCCAGTGTAGTGCATGCCCCCGCGCAGCTTCGTGCTATTAATACGCACATTAATGGTGGTGTTCATGCCATCAAAATGCGACTGATCCAGCATAATCCAGGACTCGGTGGAGTAGACACTGCCACTGACCAGCAGGCCCTGTTGGCCGCTAATCGACAGTGTTAGTGGGGCCGAGATACTGGGGTAGATATGATCGAAATCGAGGATGCGTGGGCTAACCCGTACTGATGAAGAGGGTCTGGGCCAGTTTGAAAGTCCTTTTGATGCTCCCGCGTTTTGTGATGCACGGTTGCCCGACAACATTTGCACGCGTGGATTCTGCCCTAGCGCGGCTTGCAGGAAGAGATCAACGGCCTCGTCGGGATTGTCGATCAATGTACGGATACGCTGTGTCTCACGAGCAAGCCTGATTTCTCCGAGCTCGTGTAGCCAGGCCTCAATCTCGCCGGCTGCCAGGTAGTCAGCGGCCTCATCGGGGTAGCGCATGCAGAGATCGGCCAGCTCCTGCAGATTCATAGCCAGTTCTCCGCTATCGAACACGAAGCCGACCCCCAGTACAGCGGCGCGGAACTCAGCCACACTATCATAGCGATCTTCGGCGTGATAGGAGGTGGCTTTCTCCAGCGCGCGCGCCACTACTGGTGAGACGTTGGAGTTAAAGGAACGTACATCCTTCAGGCCGAAATGCTGTTCTGACAGTGTGTTTGTGAGCAGTTGGAAGAGAGTCATGCCGAGAGAATAAATATCTGAGCGTTCGTCGGTCTGAGCCTCGCCATACTGCTCTGGGGGCGCAAAGCCTGGCGTGCCAAGATGTTGAGTATCCTGTGTGCCCGTTGGCCGGAAAAAGCGTGCGATACCGAAATCGATCAGCTTGATATGGCCAGCGCGTGTGAGCATAATGTTGCCCGGCTTCATATCGCGGAAGATAATAGGGGGATTCTGGCTATGCAGGTATTCCAGCACATCGCAGAGCTGGCGCGCCCAGCCCAGCACACGACGCTCTGAGAACGGCCCGCCGTTGCGTTCCAGCAGCTCTTCCAGCGTCATACCATCGATGTATTCCATCACCAGAAAATAGCGCTGGTTTTCAGTAAAAAAACCTGTAAAGGCCGGGAGATTGGGATGATTCAGCCCCCACAGGATTTTGGCCTCAACCCTGAAGTTCTGGATGGCCTGGGCTTGTTCTTCGGGGGGCACCATCGAGAGACTCATCTCTTTGATGGCGCAGATGGCGCCCTGGCGCTTCATATCTTTAGCCAGGTAAACTGCCCCCATGCCTCCCCGCCCGATGGTACGCAGAATAACGTAACGCTTGTGGAGCAAGGTGCGGCGGTCTAGCTGCCCTGTCTGTGAACGCGATGGACCGCTGTAGTGGCTGATAAAGCAACCTCCGTCTCTGCTCTGGCCCGTATGCAGCAAGAATCACCCGGAAAAGCCGCTCCGGGCGTTTGAGCGCTTTCAGTCATCTTGCTACATGGCATTCTCCCTGATCTACCAGTGCAACACAGTATAACATATCCATACTTTTTTGTAATCTCTTATCAATTCACTTTTTAAGCTGTCTCAATAAGTTTGATGGTTTTTATTCATTGAGAAAATGTGGCTAAGTTAACGTGCAATCGTATTTTATTGTTCGACTGAAAAGCAATTCGCTGTACCTGTTGCTATATACTCACTAGCTATTCGTGGACAAAAAAACATCTCAAGCGGCTGCGCATGCGGCTTGAGATGTCATCGTATAACTACGGGGTGCCGAGAGCCGGAATCGAACCGGCGACACTAGCATTTTCAGTGCTATGCTCTACCAACTGAGCTATCTCGGCGTGGCAATACTATAGCATGTCTTCCCTTACGGCGTCAAGCCCCTGTATACATTTGGTTCCATGAATAACATCTGGTTTTTGATAGAATCCAGGTTAGACTGTCAGAGACGATGAGCACTCCACTTCGCAGGAAAAAAACTTCACAATAATTCAACAAGATAGCGACAGCGGTCGCCACGTACTACGGACTGAGATAGCTCTACGCGGTTTCCATTCGCCAGGGCGCCGGCACGCTCCAGGTAGAGGGCTGGCGATCCTTTCGGCACCTCTAGCATTTTCGCTGCGAACTCATCTATCAGAATGGGCTCAAAGCTTTCGACAGCTCGCTTCAGGCTCATTCCATATTTCTCCTCTAGGAGCGTATAAAGTGCCTTTGTCTTGACATCTTCTTCTGTGAGCCCGGGTACGAGGCTTTCTGGAATATAGGTTGTCTCCAGCATCAATGGTTCTCCGGAAGCCAGGCGCAGGCGTATCAATTTGATAAGTGGCTCTTTTGCGTCCAGCCCGAACACCTCGCTGGCGATGGTCTGGCGCAGTACCACCTCGAAGACGAGCAGACGAGTTTCAGGCTGAAGCCCACGAGCCGTCAGATCCTCCGTAAAGCTGTAGAGATTCCGTAAATTCCATTCGATTTGGGTTTGCGTACGAAGGTGCCGCGCCCCTGCTGGCGTACAAGCACCCCTTCCTGCTCAAGTTCGGCAATGGACTGGCGCACAGTAGCTCTGCTCACGGGGAAGTACTCTCTGATTTCGGCTTCAGATGGAATACGGTCGCCCGGCTTCCACACTCCTGTGCGAATCTGTTCACGCAAAATGTTTTTCAATTGCACATAGAGGGGGACGCCATTACCTGGATCAATTGACTGCCCGTTGAATTTCTTTTCTCCTATCATTGTTGTTCCCTTCGTGCTCTGTATTTGTACGTATGACCCTACAAATAATCAGAGTAATTGTAGTTTAACAGAAAACACTTCGACTTTCAACTGCATGTATCATGCTAAGCATGGCACTGTTTTATCAAGGTTATCCGTATAATTCGCCTGGCTATTGAGCAGTTGATGTTCGGTGTATTATCACAGTTGCCAATATGTAGAGAACCAGGAACATACACGCTGGATTGCTTGATCTTGCAGATGTATTGATGAAAATTGGTGATCGCCCCCATCCAGCCAGTATGGAACCGCTCCCAGTTTCTCATAGGCAGCGCAATTTTCCGGCGGTACCTCTACATCGGCTGTTCCATGTATAACCAGGGCTGCAGCTTGAGTGCGTTTCATCGCCGCTAGCGGATCAACTCCACTCAGAGTGAGCAAGAAATCTCGTCCTACGGCCCAACCTAGCCAGTCTATCCAGCCTTGCTGTTCGGCCTGCTCCAGATGACTGGGAGTAAAAAAGCTTGCAAATACTTTTTGTGGATAGGCTACGGGAGCTAATAATGCCAGGGCCTGCACCTCTGGTGCGTCCGCGGCTAGCTCGCAGGCCAGCGCTCCACGGGCATCGTCTTTCCCTGATTGCGCGGTAAAATGACGGAAATTGCCGTCGCTTTCTCCCTGGCCCCGGTAATCAAAACGCAGCACTATACAGCCAATGTCTTGCAGTGCATCAGCCAGGGCGCGATGCATATTGTGAGGTCCCACAGCGGTGTCAGCAAAACCGGGTATGATCACGATACCTGGTGCCGACTCCTTAACCTGCTGCGGACGATGGAGGTATCCACGTAGTATATCGTCCCCCCGGCGAAAAGCGATCTCCTTCATTCCTAACCCTTCAAACCTGTCATAGCGACGCCTTGAACAAAGTAACGCTGTGTAAACATGAAGACACCTATTAATGGCAATGTGACCAGGGTCGAGCCAGCCATCAATAATGCCCACTCGGTTGTTCGCTGTCCTTTGAATGCAAAGAGTCCAAGCGAGAGTGGATACTGTTGCGGATCAGAAAGATAGATGAGCGGTCCGAAGAAATCTTGCCAGGTAGAGAGCAATGTTAAAATTGCTATCACGATCAGCGCTGGCACAACCAGAGGAAGCATAATCTGCCAGAAAATGCGGAACTCGCCAGCGCCATCGATTTTTGCTGCCTCCGAGAGTTCCCAGGAAAGACCAAGAAAAAACTGGCGCATCATAAAGATATAAAAGGCGTTGCCCAGAAAGTTGGGTGCGATGAGCGGTGCGTACGAGCCGATCATGCCCAATGATTTGAACAGAACGTAGGTTGGGATAAATGTGACGATCCCGGGGATCATCAGCGTAGCGAGCGTAAGGGTAAAAAGTATGTTACGTCCTGGAAAAGGGAGACGCGCGAAACCATATCCAACCAGGGCGGATGAGATCACAGTACCAATTACTACTGTGCCGGAATAGAAGATACTGTTCCAGAGCATCAGCAGAAAAGGAAAACCGGGGTAGTTCAGTGCCTTGATAAAGTTATCCCAGCGTGGCTGGGGTGGCCACCAGACGATGGGCTGCGCGAAAATCTGGTTATCGCTTTTCAATGCGGAAGTTACCATCCAATACAATGGCAGCAGAAAAGCAATAGAGAAAACGATCAGTATGAAGTGCCGGGGGATGCCCATCAGTTTGGCACGAGACTTTCTCCGCTTGATAGCGCGAGACTGCTGATTTCCACCAACGGCATAAGATAATTGTGTTCGTTCAGCGACCTTGTTCATCAACGACCTCCTTCATAGTACACCCAGCGTTTAGAGAACAGGAAGATCAGCAGCGTAACGAGTAGTACCGCTAAAAAAAGTACAACAGACAGCGCCGAGGCGTAGCCCATCGAGAAGTAGCGGAACGCCTGCTTGTAAATCAGCACCATGTACATCAGTGTAGAATCCAGCGGCTCACCGGTCGTGCCCCCGATAACCATTGCTTGTGTAAACACCTGGAAAGAGCTGATAACACCCATGACCAGGTTGAAAAGAATAACGGGGCTGAGCAATGGGAGCGTCACGTGGATAAAGCGTTGCCAGGGGCCTGCACCATCAAGGGATGCCGCTTCCAGCAAAGTAACGGGTATCTCTTTGAGGCCAGCCAGGAATACCAGCGTTGCTGCACCAGCGCCCCACAGGCTCATAGTAATCAGCACCGGTTTAGAAAGGGCCGGATCTGATAGCCAGCCCTGGCTGGGCAGGCCGAAGAGATGGAGCAGCGAGTTAATCAGGCCGGCATCAGGACTGAACAATAAAATGAACACAATTGTACTGGCAACTGGCGGTACCAGGGTAGGCAGATAAAAAATAGTACGGTAGATAGTCATGCCTTTTACCCGCATATCGAGCAGCAATGCCAGGCCAAACGAACACAACAGACTCAGGGGTACAGAGATCAGCGCGTAATAGGTGCTGTTTCCTACAGAGATCCAAAGTTCCGGGTCGGCTGTAAACATGGTCTGGTAGTTCTGCAGGCCAATCCACTCTGGTGGTTCAATGATGTTATACCTGGTGAATGAGAAGTAAAACGTTGCGATGACTGGATATGCGGTAAAAAGCAGCAGGCTGATAATCCATGGCAGCACGAAAAGCACGCCAGCTCGTGCCCTTTTCCGTTCAAGTGGGCTCGAACGTCTACGTTTCCAGGAGAACCCTAGCATAGTTGCTATCCTTTCCCTGTGCCCTCTCTGAGCTCAAGTAGTCCATTTTTTCGTAGACACAGTAAACTGCTTGAGTGGAGATGTATACGTTTAAGCTCAGAGAGATCATGACTATTTTTGCTTCAGAGCCTGCTCAAGATTTGCCTGGCAAGCCTTCTGGGCCACTTGAAGCGCTGCTCGAGGTTTGTCTATCTTCTTCATGATGCGCTCAAACGCATGCGTGAGCTGGTCAGTAGCGAAGCTCTCTACTGGAGAGTTCCACATAGGTGTTGCAACCTTCAACTGGTCAATGAAAAATTTTGTGATGTCCTGGGCAGCCTCTTTTCCGCGATTATCCATCAGTACTTGTGGTGCAAGTCCCTGTGGTACAGCGAGATTGGTGGGTAGATCAGGAGTAACATTGAACCAGGCCTGGGCTCCATCGACGCTCATATAGTCGAGATACTGGAATATCTCTTTCTAACGAACCGGGATCGCAGGCGCACTACCCAACACGCATCCTGGCTTTGACCAAGGATACTCTGGAGTACAACGCCAATTATTGGAATGCAACAGTGCCTCGCTATGGATTGACTATTGGTTTGAAAACACTGTTGGCAGCGAAACATATTCTGTTGCTGGTCTCAGGCAAAGCTAAGGCTGAACCACTGGCGAAAGCGCTTAGCGGTCCTGTAACTCCAGAAATACCAGCTTCCATTTTGCAGATGACACCTCGTCTGACCGTTATCGCCGACCGTGAAGCGGCTGCTTTGCTGTCCCACGCGGAGGAACATTATGCCATGTAGGTCATCCATGCTGCTAGTAGGTCTCGATATCGGTACGTCCAGTGTAAAAGCGCTGGCGTTTACCCTCACAGGTTCCTGTGTAGCTGAAGGACGTGCTTCATTCGCGACTGTCTATAGCGGATCGGCCCGGGCGGAACAACATCCCAACGATTGGTGGCAGGCGTCTGTACAGGCGCTTCGTGCAATGACAGAACGACTCAACCTGCAGACGCAGCAGGTGGCCGGGATCGGGCTGACCGGGCAATGTCCAACCTTCACACTGCTGGATCTGACCAGTGGTGATGTGGGCCCAGGGTTACTCTACCAGGATAACAGGGCAGCCAACGAAACCGAACATTTTATACAACGCTTTGGCGCACTCAACATACACCAGCGCACTGGACAGACACCCAGTCCTTTTTATGTTTTGCCCAAGTTGCTCTGGCTCAAGGCACAGCATAGCGACTGGTTCCGCCCTGGTGTGGCTGCGGTGCAGCCGCGTGACCTGGTGGCATGGCACCTGACCGGGCGGCTTGCAACCGAGCCAACTCATGCAGCCTGTACGTTAGCCTATGATCTGATGGCCGGAAATTGGGCCCGGGACTGGCTCGATGAGCTTGATCTTATACAACTTAGCTGGCCTGAATTACTCCCTTCTAGTAGCGTGCAGGGACTGTTAACAGCGGAAGCCGCGGCAGCTACCGGTTTGCCTGTCGGTACGCCGGTAATCACTGGAGCAGCCGATAGTCTCTGCGCGGTCTATGGAGCTCAGGCAATGGCCGCAGGGGTGCTCTGCGAGGTGACGGGTACATCGACCTGTCTGCACCTTACGGTGATGCAGCCAGTCGCTGCCTATACGGTAAATACCTACCCACATATTGAGCCAGGCCGCTGGTGTGCTGAAGTTGGGCTGAACACGACAGGGGGGGCAATTGCCTGGCTCAGCACACTTCTGGGACGAACAGCAGACGACCTGCTCACGGCAGCAGCAGCGGCACCTCTCGGAGCGGAACAACTGTTTTTTCTGCCGCATCTCTCGGGCGGAGAACGCGACGCTCCTGAGCGTTGTGGGGCCTTTATTGGTCTGCAGCTTGGTCATGATGTCAGGCATATGAGCCGTGCAGTACTGGAAGGAGTTGCATACGCGATCCGCCAGCGCGTAGAACTGCTAGGAACCTCCGGCAATGTGATTACGCAGCTAATCTCCTGCGGGGGAGCTTCGCGCAGCGCTTTATGGACACAGATAAAAGCAGATGTTCTGGGCCTGCCAACCAGCGTCGTTACACCGATGGATACCACTGCCTGGGGAGCCGCATTGATTGTCAGTAAAACACTGAACATCCCAGTCACATCTACGGCCTTGATGAACAGAAATTTCCAGCCAGTACAAGTGCAGACCAATCAATACCAACCATTTTACCGGCGGTTTTGTCGGTTCGAAGAGTTCTTTGCAGAAAGGAATTGAAACTATGAATAAAGTACGGGTAGCCATTGTTGGCTGTGGTAGCGTCTCAGGGGCTTACATCCCGCACTTGAAAAGCAGTGCTTATGTTGACCTGGTGGCCGTTTGTGATACCCTTCCTGGACGTGCTCAGAGCCACGCGCAGACCTATCAGATCGCTCATTATTTCACAGATATTGATCAGATGTTGCGCGATGTGGATTTCGATTTGCTGGTCAATATTACCCCTATGCAGCTCCATGGTCCCTTCAATCGCAAAGCACTGGAAGCCGGCAGGCATGTCTGGTGTGAAAAGCCGCTTGCAACTGATCTGACGGAAGCGCAGGCGCTGCTCGAATTAGCTCGTAATCGCGGTGTCAATCTTTGGGGCGCACCTAGCAGTCCTATCTCGCCGGCGTTCCAGCAGATGGCGAAGATCATTGCATCTGGTGACATTGGCCCGGTTTTTGCCGCTCACGGTCTCTATGGTTCGCCCGGACCTGATTGGGAAGGCAGTGGCTGGTTTTATCAGAAGGGTGGTGGAGTACTCTTCGATCTGGGCGTCTACAACATTACCACGTTGACCGCCCTGCTTGGTCCTGTGCAGTCGGTTGTCGCCATGGCAGGAACAGCTATCCCCCAACGCGTCGTTGGGAGCAAGACGGTGGATGCAGAGGCAGTTGATAATACAGCACTGGTGCTGGATCATGGTAATACGGTGTATTCCGTCATCCAAAATGGCTTTGTCTATGGAGCTCAACGCGAAGATTGGACCATCCAGGTTCTTGGCACTAAGGGGGCAATGACGTTGGGTGGCTATGATTGGGAGCCAAGGAATGTCTCTGTCCTGGCACATGGACATGCCTCAAACCAGTGGACTACCACGCCCTATAAGCGTAGCGACTACGTCTGGGAGTGTGGGGCTACCTACGTCGCTGAGTGCCTGGCAAAAAGGGAGAAGCCGCTGTTAACCGGTGAGCATGCCGCGCACGTGCTTGACGTTATGCTGTCTGCGCTCAAGGCTGCTGAGACAGGTCAGCGTGTTCAGCTACAATCGACATTTTCCTGGCCGCTGGGCCACTAATCTACAGGTTTTGGGATGCCAGTGGTGGCAAATCCTTCCAGTGGTAATGATAGGGTGTGGTGCGCAAACGCGACACCCTATTTGTTGTCCAATAAAGTGTGTGGAGTTCCGCCAAACTGGAACTGGCGGAACTCATATTTTTTAAGAGCTTGAAAATCTTAACCTCAACTAGTACTTTCCCCCTATGCCCAATCTATTCCAAACTATACCTTCTTGTTTCATCTATTAATATGCATATCAACATCCCTTTATTTTTGTAGCGGGTGACTTGCCTCTCTTTAAAGGATGGCTTGAAACACCTCAAAATCGCGGCTATCAAAGTGCCTGGAATATAGCATGTACACTCATCGCTATCTCGGCCCTTCCGGTCATCTGGTAGTCGCCTTGAATGTTTCCGTAGCAATGGAAAGGTAGTAGAGAAGAATGAACGGTTTCCAACGTGTCTGGCAATACTTCCAGCAACACCGCCGTGCCAGCCTCATCACTGGGCACATCGTCGTTGCCAGTGCTTTTGTGTTGGTTTTTCTTGGTAGCGCATTCGGTCCTGCGCTCGTACGCACATTCGCCCTGGTTCCTTGTCCCAAAGGTGACCAGACTTATATTGTGCGCGCTGGAGATACCTTGAGCGCAATTGGCAATCGCTACCATACGGACTGGCAGCGTCTTGCATCGCATAATAATCTCCTTAACCCCAACTTGATTTTCATCAACCAGCAAATTTGCATTCCAGGCCAGGGTAGTACAACGACGGGTATGACAACTACACAGCCCAGCAGTACTGCAATAAGGGGCACCAGCAACCCGTTTGCCTTTCCTCAATGTACCTGGTGGGCCAGTGAGCGCTATCATCAGCTTCACGGCATCTTCGTCCCGTGGACGATCAACTCTAATGCATGGCAGTGGGTGGCACGCGCTCAGGAGTTCCACTGGAGAGTTTCTAGCCGTCCAACGGTGGGGGCTATTGCTGTCCAGCAGCCTCTTGTGCAGGGGGCATCGAGTCTGGGGCATGTAGGGGTCGTGGAGAAAATATTGGCGAATGGACATGTTATGACCAGCAATACGAACTGGGGATTAGCGCCAACGCAGGTTACCAACGTTGAGCTTGTTCCTGGTCCAGGCATTTCATTCGTTACTGCCTGATCATGATAGAAACCCCGCCTTCCTCAATGACGAGGAGGGCGGGGTTCTATTGCCGGGATACGTTTTTTCATTGGCTCTATTTCAGGCACTGGAAGGAATAGCTCTGATGGTCTTTCCATGATCATCTTCCTCTTCTTCCTCGACCTCGAACAAGGGATGCATAATAAACCAGCTTTGGCTGTCAAAAGGTGGTTCACCCGGATGGGGACGAATACGCTCGTAAAAGCCATCTGGACGTAATTCATGGGCATTCACCGTATCGGATAGGATTGGTTTCAGCATGTGCTCTAGAATGGCCTCGCGCATCGATGCTGCTGTTATTGGGAATAGGACCTCCACACGATTGTTGAGATTGCGCTGCATCAGGTCCGCGCTACCCAGGTATATCTCTTCGTTTCCGTTATTGCCAAAGTAGTAGATGCGGCTATGTTCCAGGAAGCGTCCAACGATACTACGCACCCGGACGTTCTCGCTGACACCTGGTATTCCAGGGCGCAGGCTGCACATACCGCGCACAATCAGATCGATATGCACGCCAGCTTGTGAAGCACGATAGAGTATGTGGATCATATCAGGATCGGTCAATGCGTTCATCTTAATAATGAGGCGACCATTGCCATACTGTTTATGGAGAGCAATTTCGCGCTCAATCCGCTCAACAATGCCACGCCGCAACCCAACAGGAGCCACCAGCAATCTGCGATAAACGTTTTTTCGTGAGTAGCCTGTCAGCGCGTTAAAGAGCATTGAGACGTCTTCACCGACTTCATCTTCGCAAGTAAACAAGCCGAGATCTTCATATACTTTCGCCGATGTAGAGTTGTAATTACCTGTGCCAAGGTGGACGTAGCGCCGCAGCCCATCCCTCTCGCGTCGTATAACCATCGCGACTTTAGCATGCGTCTTCAAACCCATCAGGCCATAGACGACATGTACCCCAGCCAGTTCCAATTTGCGCGCCCATTCAATGTTATTCTCTTCATCAAAGCGAGCCTTTAATTCCACCAGCACGGCTACCTGCTTGCCATTTTCTACCGCTTCGAGCAGTGATTGCACTACGGGTGCATTGGCGCCAACCCGATAGAGTGTTTGCTTGATTGCCAGAACATGTGGGTCATGAGCCGCATTATGAATAAAATCAACGACGCTTCCAAAGCCATCATATGGATGGTGAAGCATGATATCATGCCTGCAAATAGCCTCGAAGAGATCACTTTCGCGCCGCAATGGTTGTGGCACGCGCGGATTGAACGGCGTATCCTTCAAATCTGGTCGATTGATATTATAGAGCTCCATAACATCGCCTAGTCCAAGCTGGCCATCGATGACCGTCAGATCACTACCAGTGATCTCCAGATTATCAAGCAGCAGATCACGGATACGTGGTGGCATCGAAGAATTCACTGCCAGGTCAACAACTGTGCCAAAGCGGCGCCCGCGAAGTTCCTGTTCGATATATTCAAGGAGCAGCAGATCGGCGGCCTCATCCTCTTGTAGCTCAATATCGGCATCGCGCAGGACGCGAAAAGGATACGATTCCCACACCTCGAAGCCCGGAAAAAGCTTGTTTAAATGAGCCGCGATGACCTGCTCCAACCAGACAAAGGCTACGGCTTGCGGCTCCTCCGACTCCACCTGCACAGGGACAAGCCGGGGGAGTGCTGGAGGGACTTTGAGGCGCGCGAACCGCTCTCCATACGGAGCATCGGTAATCACCACTGCCAGGTTTAAGCTGCGATTGGAGATATGTGGGAACGGATGTGCGGTATCAACGGCCAGGGGGGTCAGGACCGGAAAAATCTCATTTTCGAAGTAGATGCGCATTGCTTCACGTTGAAGCACATCAAGCTGTTCGTAATCAAGGATGTGGATATGCTGTTCGGCCAGTAGGGGCAGCAGTTCACTGCGCCAGTACTTTCGTACCTCCTGCACCAGGGGAGCCAATCGTTCGCGCACGGCGACCAGCTGTTCCGCAGCGGTGCGCCCATCCGGGCTGCGCACTGAAGAACGTGTTACCGCCTGTTCTTTCAAACCAGCCTGGCGAATCATAATAAACTCGTCAAGGTTCGTTTCAAAGATGGAGATAAATTTTACGCGTTCCAATAGTGGATGGCGATTATCTTTAGCTTCTTCAAAGACGCGACGATTAAACTCAATCCAGCTCAATTCGCGATTGATATACAAATCGGGCTGTTCCAGATCTACTGGAGCGGCCGTTGGGGAGATGTCCTGGTTCATGGCGTAGCTGCTCTCTACTCCTTTTTCCCACTACCTGGTATTGTATCATTTAGAAATATAGCGGTGCAAAAATACTTTCAAGTTGCTCAAGCAAAGCTCAACATGCGAAGGTTTTTCATCCGCTGCATAGCCTGAAGGGCTACACGTGAAATTTGTCTTGACATGTGTTCCTTCCCTGGTGTATCATCCACAGGTGGAGGCTTAGACCATTCTTCAGGGAATGAACGGGCGGTTGCTGAAACTGGTAGACAGGACAGACTTAGGATCTGTTGGTGATGAACCGTGAGAGTTCGAGTCTCTCACCGCCCACCTTTTCTCAGGATGAGTGCATTTTTTTCGCGGGAGTGGCTCAGTGGTAGAGCGCTTCCTTGCCAAGGAAGATGTCGCGGGTTCGAATCCCGTCTCCCGCTCCAGCCTGTCTAGACAGGGGGCAGCTGTTGCAGGTGTCCTTATTTCGGGCAAGCGCATACGCGGACCCACAGAACACATAGATCACATCCTGTACTATTATACAGAAGGCTGCTAGTTATGTTGTGGGGTTGGTCTATCGGTGGAGTGGTGATTTCCTCTTTGTGCTTCCCATCTGTCTCTCTTCTCTACTACCATGTACGTGATATATTAAAGAAGATCCCTAAGGTAGCGAATTTAGTTTTTAGCATAGATTGTTTGGAGGAACTGTGAAGGTCTCGGTTGAAAAGTTGCCGACGAGTGAGGCCGTCGTTGATGTAGAAATTTCCTGGGAAGAGATGGAGAAGGCCTCAGATAAGGCGTACCGCAAGCTGGTGAAGCAGGTTGACATTCAAGGCTTCCGCAGGGGCAAAGCTCCTCGCACGTTGTTAGAGCGCAGAGTGGGGAAAGAATATATTTATCAAGAAGGGCTGGACGATCTAATTTCAGAGGCTTATCGTAATGCGATGCGCGAACATGAACTTACGCCCATCACGCAGCCCAAGCTTGATGCTCCCACATTTGAGATGGGGCAGCCTTACCATTTCAGCCTGACGGTGCCAGTAGTCACTCCGGTTGAGCTTGGTGATTATCGCGCGCTTCACTTTGAGCGAGATGAGGCAGAAATCACTTCAGAAGAGCTGGATAAAGAGCTGGAGCGCCTGCGCGATAGCCAGGTGGAATGGAAAGAGGTTGAACGCGCAGCAGATTACAAGGATCGTGTTACGGTCGATCTCAAGCTCACTGCGGGCGAGAAGCAAATTTCTGACTTGAAGGATAATCCCTTTGAACTCACTGACGAACGCTCTGGCCTTTTCACCGGTATGGACGAGCAGGTGGTTGGCATGCGAGCAGGTGAGACAAAAACCTTCTCGACCACCATCCCAACAGACTATAGTAAAGAGGACCTGGCAGGCCAGCAGGCTGACTATACAGTGACGGTGCATAAGGTCGAAGAGAAACACGTTCCCGATCTCGATGATGCTTTCGCCGTAAAGGTGAGCGATGGACAGTACGAATCGGTGGAGGATCTAAGCAAAGCGCTCAGCGATAATATCCTTGAAAACAAGAAGCGCACTATTCGCAATGAATTGCGCGAAAAAGTTATCAACACTGTTATCGAGCAATCACAGTTCACGATCCACCCATTGCTGATCGATGAGGAGGTGGACGAAATGATCCATCAGTTCACGCATATGCTTGAACAGCAGCGTCTCTCGTTCGATCAGTATCTGCTAATGATGCGTAAGAGCAAGGATGAATATAAACAGGAACTGCGCCCCGATGCGGAGAGTCGTGTCAAGCGCCAGCTTGTACTCGAAGAAGTTGCACGTAAAGAAGCTATTGACGTGACACCGGAAGAGCTAGAGGCGCTTCTCAATGCCTACGCCCAGATGGGGCAGCCATTGCCACGTACAGAGGCACAGGTACGTGCGCTCGCCGTTAGCTATCGCCGCGAAAAGGCTCTTACACGTCTGATGGAATTGACAACTGATCCCGATCCCGACGAGGAAGGTGAAGAAACAGCCGAAGAGCAAGCTGTTGAGGCTAATGCTGAGGAAGCAGCTCGCGTCGGCGAGTCCTCTGCGGCCGAAGAGGCCAATGATGAGGCCCAGAAATCTGAAGCCGTAGAGTAGACATGCGACCAATCGATGTCGTGTTGCACTTGCAGGAAAGGTGACCAACGTGGCAAACTCGAAAAATATACGTACAACTTATCGCTGCTCTTTCTGCGGCAAAAGCCAGGACCAGGTGCAGCGTCTCATCGCTGGACCTGGTGGTGTCTACATCTGTGATGAGTGTATCGACTTATGTCGGGAAATCATCGAAGAAGAGCAAGCCACCGTTTCCAAGCCTCGCTTTCAACAGGGCAAGTTGCCAACGCCTAAAAAAATCTATGAACAGCTTAGTCAGTATGTCATCGGCCAGGACCGTGCGAAAAGGGCTCTGGCGGTGGCTGTCTACAATCACTATAAGCGCATCAACGTTGGGATGCAGATTGATGATGTGGAGCTGGGTAAGAGTAACATTTTGATGATCGGTCCCACCGGTAGTGGCAAAACGCTGCTGGCGCAGACGCTAGCCAAAGTGCTGGATGTGCCTTTTTGCATTGCTGACGCGACAGCCCTTACCGAGGCGGGTTATGTCGGAGAGGATGTGGAAAACATTCTGCTGCGCCTCATCCAGACAGCCGATTTTGACGTAGCGCGCGCGGAGCGCGGCATTGTGTATATTGATGAAATTGACAAGATCGCGCGTAAATCGGATAACCCTTCGATCACACGAGATGTTTCGGGTGAGGGTGTACAGCAGGCGCTGCTCAAGATTATTGAGGGTACAGTTGCCAATGTGCCGCCGCAGGGTGGGCGGAAGCATCCACACCAGGATTTCATCCAGATCAATACGTCAAATATCCTGTTTATCTGCGGTGGTGCCTTTGAGGGCCTCGATAAGATCGTGGAGCAGCGCATTGGCAGCAACAAGTCTATGGGCTTTCGCTGGACACCGTTAGAAGAGGGTGCCAATAATGATGACCCGATTTTGACGCACCTTATTCCCGATGACCTGCTGAAGTATGGCTTGATCCCGGAATTTGTGGGGCGCTTGCCGGTGGCCGTCTCGCTGGATAGCCTCGATAAGGAGGCTCTGATCCGCATTTTGACCGAGCCTAAGAACGCTATCGTGAAACAGTACCAGAAAATATTACAGCTTGACCGCGTCGAACTGGTCTTCACGAACGATGCTCTTGACGCAGCAGCAGAGGGAGCGCTCAAACAGCGTACAGGTGCTCGTGGTCTGCGCACTATTATTGAGGATGTACTGCTCGATGTTATGTACGAGGTGCCATCGCGTGCTGATGTGAAACGCGTCATCATCAATGGTGATGTTATCACCTCCCGTCACAAGCCATTGCTTGTGACAAGGAGCGAACGACAGAATGCTTATTCAGAAGATGAGTCTGCCTAGTGCAGGCTCATCTGTTTTGTAGCAATAAACTGACCAGTTGAAAAGACAGGCGGGAACCAATGAGTGATCAAGAACGCCAGGATATCGTACAGGATATGCCAGTCACAAACGAAGTGTATCCGCTTGTGGCGTTGAAAAACATCGTTGCGTTTCCTCACAATCGTCATGCTCTGCCTATAGCGCGAGAGAAGACGGTGCGAGCTATCGAGGAGGCGATGATGCGGCCTGACCGCACGCTGGTCGCCGCCACGCAGCGCAGCGCCGATATAGATGATCCGCAACAAAAAGATATCTATGACATCGGTACGCTGGTTGAAGTAACAACGATGCACCGCCAGCACGATGGCAGCCTCCAGGTGCTGCTACGTGGTATCTGTCGTGTTCGGATCGAGGAATACACCGATTTTGAGCCCTATATCAGTGTGCGTGCCAGTATTCTGCCAGAAGAAGCGGCCAAGGGGCCACAGGCTGATGCTTTTGTGCGCCACGCGACTAACCTGTTTGAACGCTATGCCCAATTAAACCGCCGTTTTTCGGTGGAAGATATTAGTTCTATCGTAGGCTTGAAAACGGCTTCCC
>JAFMRP010000005.1:0-3794 GCA_017354095.1 Ktedonobacteraceae bacterium | reverse complement strand
TCTGATACACTGGCGGCTCATGTGGTTACAGATGTAGTGCAACAACAGGATCTACTGGAAACGTCTGACCCCATGGAACGCCTGGAAAAGATCTGCGTAATGATGGGCAATGAGATCGAGATCCTGGAGCTTGAGACGACCATTCGAGGCCGTGTGCGTTCGCAGGTCGACCGGACGCAGAAAGAATTCTACTTGCGCGAGCAGATGCGCGCTATTCAGGAAGAGTTGGGTATAGAGGGCTCTTCTGAAGCTGAGGAACTGCGCACCAAGCTACAAGAAAAGCAGTTGCCTACTGAAGTGACAGCGAAAGTGCGCAAGGAGATTGATCGCCTGGAGCGCACACCGGCCCAATCTGCAGAACTGGCTGTGATTCGCTCCTACATTGATTGGGTGCTGGCTCTACCCTGGACAGAACACAGTGAGGATCGCTTTAATATCGAGGAAACACGCCGCATCCTCGATGAAGATCATTATGGGCTTGAAGGCATCAAAGAGCGCATCATTGAGTTTCTCGCTGTTCGCCAACTGCGCCAGCAGCTGGCTAGCCGCAATGGCAGCTCACGTAGCGGTCAGGGACAGATTCTCTGCTTGATCGGCCCTCCTGGCGTTGGCAAAACGTCGCTGGGCCAATCGATAGCTCACGCGCTCGGTCGTAAATTTGCCCGTATCTCGCTTGGTGGTGTGCATGATGAGGCGGAAATTCGTGGTCATCGCCGCACCTATGTGGGGGCGTTGCCAGGCCGTATTATTCAGAGTATGAAGACGGTTGGAGTGCATAACCCGGTCTTCCTGCTCGACGAAATTGATAAGCTTTCCTCTGATTATCGCGGTGATCCGGCAGCGGCGCTGCTAGAAGTCCTCGACCCGCAACAGAACAGTACATTCACCGACCACTACCTGGAGCTTCCTTTCGATCTCTCTGAGGTGTTCTTCATCTGCACGGGCAATGTTAAGTGGCAGATCCCGCGGCCTCTGGCTGATCGCATGGATATCATCGAGCTGCCCGGCTATATGCTGGAGGAGAAGGTCAATATTGGCATGCGCCACTTGCTACCAAGGGTGCTCAGCGAACATGGATTGGCCCCTGAACAATTGAAGATCTCGGCGGCGGTGATGCAACAAATCATCATCGAATATACGCGCGAAGCCGGCATGCGCAACCTGGAACGCCAGCTGGCTAATATCTGTCGCAAGGTGGCTCGCCTGGTATTGGAAAAGCCCAATCGGCGCATTCGCCTGACGGCGCACAACCTGGAACAATATCTTGGCACACCGCGTTATAGTACCGCTCCACCTTCCCTGCAATCTCAAGTAGGCTCGGCAATGGGTCTGGCTGTCACTGAAAACGGTGGCATTCTGCTGCCGGTTGAAGTCGTAACGATGGTGGGTAAGGGAGATCTGCTGGTCACGGGTCAACTGGGCGATGTGATGCGCGAATCGGCGATAGCCGCGCTCTCCTATATTCGTACCCGCTCTAATATGCTGCGTATCGATCCCAACTTTCAGGATGCCACAGATTTGCATATTCACCTGCCGGAGGGGGCAATCCCCAAAGATGGGCCATCAGCGGGCATCACGATAGCAACCTCTCTGGTTTCAGCTCTGACGCGCCGTCCGGTGCGTGGAGATGTGGCAATGACCGGCGAGGTTACGCTCCTTGGCAATGTATTGCCGATTGGCGGTTTGAAAGAGAAAGTGCTCGCTGCTCAGCAGGCCAATATTACGCACTTGATCGTTCCCGCAGCCAATAAAAAAGATTTGGCCGAGATCCCAGACAAGATTCGCCAGCGCCTCACTATCTCGCTGGTCAATACGATGGATGAGGTGATTGACATCGCTTTGTTGGAGGAGCCAGTACATACACAGGAGCAGGAGGAAGCTGACAATGCCAATGAGCCGATACTCCTGCATCGTGATGAGCATACAGAGCGTGCGCCGCGTGTGAACGATCGGAGACGCCATGGTAGTACTTCTGCTGATGAGGAGAGGGAGACGGGTGACGAAACATTTGACTCGTCAGAATTGATCCTTCCATCAGAACACAACGCACCCGACAATTATCCACAAGCCAGCGCGGAACAGCAAAAAGATTGAAAACTCGTATACGAATATTGTATAATCGCCTCCCTGGTACGTTATAATGTTAGGAAGCACAAGATCAGGCGGAGTCGGAGAATGATTTCGGCATCCGTCGTGTCGACAGACAGGAGAGAAAAAGCACGGTCGTCAGCGGGGCGATGATCTGCGCCATACAGGGACAGCCGTGCTATGGTCTCGTGAAAGAGTTTATCGATAGGTGCGTTTATATAATCGCTAGCAAGGTGTGGCCGAAGATATTGCAATGGCCGTGTTTACCGCTATCGGGGATAAGATCGCCTGTCACTTGTCGATGTGGTCTCATACATTGTTGAGTCAAAAATACTGAAGAGAGGGATGATCTCATGAGTTATCAGGATCCCAACCAGCAGGACCCGTATGGCGGCTATAATCCTCAGCCGCAGCCTACCGATCCCTACAGTGGTCAGCAGTATGGACAACAGCCGGGGGCTGGCTATCAACAGCCGGGAGGACAACAGCCCGGGACTGGTTATCAGCAGCCCGGAACCGGCTACCAGCAGCCGAACTACAATCCCTATGGCCAGCAGCAGTATAGCGCACCTGCCGGCCAGACGTCGATGGGCCTTGACCAGAATGTAGCTTCAGGGCTGGCATATGTGTTTATGTGGCTCTCCGGTCTGATCATTTTCCTGGTGGAGAAACAGAATCGTGCTGTGCGTTTTCATGCTATGCAGTCATTGATCTTCTTCGGTGGACTGAGCATTATCACTTATATCGCGGGTTACCTGCCCTTCATCGGTGGGATTGTTGTAGGACTGGCCTGGATATGCATCGTTGTGGGCTGGATCGTCCTGATGGTCAATGGTTTCCAGGGTAAGTACTTCAAATTGCCTGTCATTGGCGACTATGCCGAGCGCTATGCTAATTCCGGCGGCCCCAGAACTCTGTAAAAAGAGTTATTCACATACACCGGGCGGTCCTCGTGAGGACCGCCCATTTTTTGTTGCGTTCAAACGAGGCGAGTGTTCGATGTAAGAGCGTTAAAAAAACCACCTATGTGAGCAGGTGAAACGGCGACGTCCGATTTTCCCATGCAGTTGCCCACACAGTATCGTTGGAGCTGAAGGGCTTAACTTCCGTGTTCGGGATGGGAACGGGTGTACCCCCTTCGCTATTGCCACCGGTTCGCCCGCGCATACAGGCGGTTTTGTTTGACAGGCAGTATATTATCATAGGTCGCTCGACTTGTCAACACTTTTGCGAATCTTTTCAGAGATATGTAAAAGCCGTTTTTCTGCTGCTCCGGGTGGTGAGAAGGAGAGCGCTGCAGGCAGCGCTCTCCGGGCCAGTTGATCCCACCAGCCTGAAGGTGTACCATCGTAGACTGAGGGGTGGGATTTTCAGTCATGGTGTTGGGCCTGCAGATCCCATCCACTGAAGCGGAGGACAGACTATCAGCGTGTCACTGCGATCGGACCTGGTGCGGATCTACAGGCCTGTGGTACCCCCTTGCATTGGTGAGCAAGACGCGCTATAATACGAGCGTCAATCGGGGTGCACATTCACCCGGGGCTTTGTTCCAGCATTATAAGCCGCGGCGGAGGCGATACCCACTTGACAAGCGTGATAAGATAATACCTGTGTCGGCGTAGCTCAGTGGTAGAGCAATCGACTTTTAATCGATTGGCCGGGGGTTCGAGTCCCCCCGCCGACACCCAAATATAAGGCGGGAAGCA
>JAFMRP010000748.1 GCA_017354095.1 Ktedonobacteraceae bacterium | reverse complement strand
TGCAAGCACCTGGAGCTTAAACCGGACTATCTCCGTACGGCCTGGATGATCGAATGGTGCCATCTCTGTTTTGATCCTTTCGATCCAGCTATTGTCGCGCGCCTGGAAAAACTGGCTGCCACCGAAATACATGAATATGACGAAAATTATGAGCTGACATATGTTTGTGACAGCACGACTCTTTTGCTGCGGCAGCGTTATGAAGAGGCCCTGGCTGCGCTTGATCCGGCGCTGGCACTGAGGCCCGTAGGTGGAGACACTGCGTTCTGGCATGGTATGGCGCTGGCAGCCCTGGGCCGCGACCAGGAAGCGCGCGAGGCATTGGAGTTCGCGCGTGAGCATGGTATTCCACTCAGCCTCTTTCGCACGCTGAAGCTTTTAGAGCAGGCCAATCCTGCGTTCTGCGCACAGTATGCCAGCGAATTATAAAAACAGGCCTCAGGTGCGTCTCATAGGTAAGGGGTTATCTATCTAGCACAAAGGAGCTTTTTGTGATGAACCTGGAAAGCGCCGATGATCCCCGCCAGCAGGGTCTGGAATATGCCCGCACGGGTGACTACCAGAGCGCTATTGATGCTTTCAACCAGGCCATTCAACGCGATCCTACCGACGCGCGGGCCTATTACCAGCGTGCTCTGCTGTATCGCCGTCTGAAGGACTTCCAATGCGCGCTCAGCGATTTCGATCACGCGGCCAGCTTGCAGCCGGGCTACACCGAAGCCTACTATCAGCGCGGTATCACACATTACGTATTGCAGAAGTTTCTCCCGGCCATCCAGGATTTCAGCCAGGTGCTCTCACTTGATCCCAGCAATGTTCAGGCTCTCATTGGGCGCGGCATCTCGTATCTGGAGTTTGCCGAATATGAGCAGGCGCTCCTGAATCTTGATCGCGCGATTGCCTGTGACGCCGCTCAGGCCGGCCTGTTGGGCGCCTACGGTAGTCGAGGGCAGGCCAATGCTGCCCTCAAGCGCCATGCGGAGGCGATCAGCGACTTTGAGCACGCTCTGACCTTCGCGCCGGACGACGTTATCCTGCTTAACCGGCTTGGCGCGGCCCATACCGATAGCGGCCACCCCGAACGCGCCCTTGCCTGCTACGATCAGGCGCTGCGTATTCATCAGGGCGCCGCGTTTACCTACAACAATCGGGGCGAGGCGTATCGCCTGCTCAAGCGCTATGCGGAGGCCATTGTGGATTTTAACAGCGCTCTGACCATTGATCCAGACCTGGCGCTGGTCTATTACAATCGTGGCCTGGCTCAGTCCGGCCTGGGCCACTATCAGCAGGCTATCGCCGATTATAACAGAGCGCTGGCCCTCAATGGCGGCCTGGCGCTGATCTACCGTGATCGCGCTGCCGCTTTCCGCTTGCTCAAACAGTACTACGAAGCCATCGCCGACTATACCCAGGCGCTTGCCAGCAACCCGGATGATGTCGAGGCTGCCTTCGGACGGGGTACCACCTATCTCTACCTCGACGATCCGCTGCCGGCCATCGACGATTTTGATCATGTGATTGAACTGCTGCCAGAGTTTGCCTGTGCCTACAACAACCGGGGCGAGGCTTACCTGCGCCTGTTTGATCTGAAGCAGGCACGGGCCGACTGCGGCCATAGCTGGCAGCTCGACGACGAACATGTCGATCATGGATGGATGACGCTCTGGATCGATATGTGTAGCAATCGTCCTGAGCTTGCCCAGGCCGAGAGTCTGGATCGCATCGCCAGTGTGAATCCCGGTGACTATGCCGCCTATCTCTGCCGCGCCGCTGCCGCCTGGCTGCGCCAGGATCTCCAACAGGCCCTGCATGAAGTAGAGCACGCGATTACTGTCGATGCCGAACAGTGGGGAGCGTATTTCTGGAGGGGGTTGCTGTACGCGCTGCTGCAGCGTGACCGGGAGGCGTTGGATGCTCTGGAATACGCGCTGGCCCTCAATCTGCCTCCGGTGCTGCTCTGCCCGTTGAAGTGGCTGCAATACGAGCGCTCGGACTTCTATCAGAAGTACGTGCTCCCGCTGCTCAGGCGCACACAGGAATAAGAACGGCGGCCCTGGAGAAGAGCCGCCGTGTAATTTGCTATTAGAAACTGCCGCCAGATCCACCACCGAAGCCGCCTCCAAAGCTGCCACCAGCTCCGCCGCCGAAGCTACCTCCACCGAAATTGCCGCCTGCTCCACTGCTATGGCTGCTGTGTGAAGAGCTGCTGCCACCATAGAAGCCACCATAGAATGCTGGACCCCAGAAGCTACGCCGGCCACCCTTTGGCGGGGGACCACCACGCCGGGCGCGCGCTGAGGCGATAATGATGACGAGCACAACAATGGCCACTGCGACGAGAATGACTATCGCGATGACGCCAGAGGGGGTGAGACCCCCCTTGCCACTTACTCCGTTCAGTGTGTCATTCACCGATTGAATGGCTGCTACTGTCGCGCCTGTATAGTCATCGCCATGAATATTATCCTTGAAGGCTTCGTAAGCGCTATTCCATTGTTCGTCGGTCACCTTGACGTTCTTACCGCCGGTAATGTAGAAGTATCTATTCTGTACATCTATACCCATGCTAATCGCGTCATCGCCGGCCTTCAGGTTCGTCACCAGCTGCTTAAACTCGTCATTGCCACCTGTGAATGATCTGGTGGTGTAGATGAGAATGGAGTTGGGCAGTTTCTCACCTTCTGCCTTGACCTTATTTGCGTCCAGCACATTTGCCAGGTCGTTGATAGTGACGGTGTTGGCCTGTGCCGCTTTGCCGGTTCCCGCGAAAAGGAACGGTACGATAAACAATGCCAGCAGCACCGCGACGGCGTACCGTCTCCAGACTGGCGTACCCATTTGCTCTCTCCTTAACTGCCATATTGATAGTCATGTAGTATAGACGCTCTTTAGGAGATTATGTCAAACGCGGCAGGTGGTGAGACAGCTCTGACACAAAAGTGTCACTTTTCCCGTGAGTCTGGCCTATAGCAGCAGCATCGCGTCTGCCGTTTAGCGCGTTACGTATTGAGCTAATGGCGGCCACTGTTGCGCCTGTATAGTCGTTGCCATGGATATTATTCTTGAAGGCTCTGTAAGCGCTATTCCATTGCTCGCCAGTCACCTTGACGTTCTTACCGCCGGTAATATAGAAATACCTGTTCTTTGCGTCTATGCCCAGGCTCATTGCGTTATCACCGGCTATCAGGTTAATGACCAGTCGCTTAAACGCGTCATTGCTGCCCGTGAACGTTCTGGTGGTGTAGATGACAATAGGATTTGGTAGTTTCTCGGCTTCTGCCCTGACCTTGTTCACGTCCAGCACGTTCGCCAGGTCGTTGATGGTGACAATGCCGGCCAGTGCTGCTTTGCCGATTCCCGCGAAGAGGAACAGCACAATAGACAATGACAGTAGCATCGTGATGGTGTGCCATCTCCAGGCTAACGTACCCATGAGCTCTCCCTTTAACCATAGATTTTGAACGCTAATAGGTTGCTTACTTCTATCTATAGTATAGGCGCTCTTTTGGAGATTACGTCAAATACCACAGCCAATGAGGCGGCTCTAGTACAAAATCGACTCTTCTCTAGTGCAGAACCACAAGACTGGTGGTACAAAAAACGCAAGGTAGCGGCGCCGAATCTGTAGGGGCAAGGGGTAGGGAGAGGCTGGGAGGGGCCCTTGAGGTTGCCCGTCGCGTCCCCT